>LUZL01000205.1 GCA_001603615.1 Bacteroidales bacterium Bact_20
TATGGTAGCTGATATTATTAAAGAAAATAATATGAATAATGTTAATCTTTTCATAATTAATTAATTTTATTTGCCTGCTTGATATTTATTCCATAAATATCTACCAGGTCTTACATATAAATAATATGGCTCATTTTTTACTTTAATATATTGATAGATATCAGGTTTTATCTCTATTCCTACTGAAAAAATATCTAAAAGTTTATGATTATTGATGATTTCATCAAAATCAGGTATCTCAATTTCCCTTATTTGCTCTGTCCCTATCCTTTGTTTTACAACTGTCTCATCCATTATTAAAACTGCATTGTCTATCACAAATTGGTAATAGCCTAAACTATCTGGATAATTTTTTTGCCAATAAATCAATTTATCTTTGCCAAAATGTTTCTCTAATCTTATATCAAATTGCTGAGCAAATAATAATATATTACACATAACAATTAATAAACATAATACTATTTTTTTCATATTATTAAATTTCTTTTAATTAGACATTACAAAATTACAAAAGTTTATTAAAAAAATATAAAAAACTTTAGAAATGTATTAAATATTTTTTTAATTTTACAAAATAATAAGCGACTCTCATGAGAGTCGCTTTGTCAAACCCTAAAAAACATTACAATTTATGTCTTTTTAATGGATATAAAAAATTATATTACAAAATAAATTAATATTTTTATAATAAAAAGTTAATAAATGTTAAAAAAAGTTAAAAAATGTTAAAACAAAAAATTAAAAATAAAGAAAAACGCTGGACAATAACTATATTACTAGTGTCAGGTATATCTTTTATAGGTATATTACTGATACAATATTATTTTATATCATCTACTATAAATGCAGCACTTGCTAATTTTGATAAAACCATTCAAGAGAGTATGTCTAAGGTGATATATCAATATGAAAAGCAAGAAATAGCTGATTTATTAGAAACAAAATTGAGCAAATATAAAGGTGCTAGAGTAATGCAAACAATAGACTCACTAAATAAAGAATTATTTAAATCTTTAAAAGATGTAGGTCTAGATACTACACTGTCTGATAGCGTAATTAATATAAGTAGAGAAAGAATTAGAATACAAATTTATACAAATAAATATGGAGAACTTGTTCAAAAGATAGATACGCATATTATAAACATAGAAAAAGAACATGCAGATAGTGCTACATTATTGGATATTTCTCAAAAATCTAACCTACCAGTTAACCAAGATGAGAATGTAAAAGATCAATTAGATAGTATGGTAGGGTGGGTGAGAGTGCCTAATATTTCACTACCATTTAAAGTGGATTCAGTTTATCAGGCAGTGGATAGATTTCTCAGACGTAGCTTCATAATAGGAGATGTGATGGAAGATTTTTTTAATATTAAACATTTTATTCCTATAGAACAAAGAATAAATGCAAAAGCTTTAGATTCATTGATTGCTAGCTCTTTAGCAGAAAATAACATCAAGATAAAATACTATTTTGGCATTTATAGTCCTCATAGACAAACAATGTTTTTAGAAAATGACTCCATATCTGCTGAGGAAATGCTAAAAAATGGGATGATGTTTCGTCTATATCCAAGCGATCTATTTGCACCACCAGAATATTTGATTATCTATTTTCCTAATAAAACTGGTTACATATTATCTACATTGAGTAATTTTTTATTTTTATCTTTGTTATTGATTTTGGGTGTTTTAGGTTCATTCTCTTTTATAATATATAATTTAATTAGACAAAAACGTTTATCTGAGATGAAATCTGATTTCATAAATAATGTAACTCATGAACTCAAAACACCAATAGCTACCATTGAGATAGCTTGTGAGACTTTTGATAGTTTACCACCAGAGGAGGCTACTAGGATGATAAAAATTATTAAAGATGAAAATACTAGAATGCAAACCTTGATAGAAAAAATCTTACAAACTTCACTCCTAGATAAAACAACGATTCAACTAAATTTAACGAAAATTAATTTAAATAATTTTTTAACTAATTTATTAAAAGATCTAGAACTTTTCTTAAATGATTATAATGCTAGATTTAACATAGAATGTGCCGTGGAGGATCCTGTAATAATGGGAGATGAAGTGCATCTGAGGCAGGTATTTTATAATTTGATAGATAATGCATGCAAATATTCACAAGACCAACCAGAAATAAATATTAAAATAAAACGACAAAATCATAAATATATAGTTGTAGAAATAGCAGATAAAGGAATAGGAATAAAAAAGAAAGATATTAAACATATTTTTGACAGATTTTATAGAGTTTCCACAGGCAATATTTATAATACTAAAGGCTATGGATTAGGCCTCAGCTATGTACAAGCAATTGTAGAGGCTCATAAAGGTAAAATAGAGGTGATAAGCGAAGAAGGTGTAGGTACAATTTTTGATATATATTTTTTGTCTATTAAAAATGATGATATATGAAATATAAAATTTTTTTAGTAGAAGATGATAAACATTTCGCTTATGTACTTCAGAGTTTTTTAAAGACTAAAGGATATGAAGTAGATTGGTTTGAAAATGGAGAAATAGCCTTAGAAAAATATAAAAATAATCATTTTTATCATTTAATGCTCATAGATGTAATGATGCCAAAAAAAGATGGTATTACTTTGGTGAAAGAGATCAGATCTATTAATCCATCTATACCTATAATTTTTATAACTGCAAAGAGTCAAAATAAAGATATATTAACAGGTTATGAAGTAGGAGCAGATGATTATGTTATTAAACCATTTTCTGTAGATATATTACTGGCTCGCATGCAGGTTTTGCTTAATCGTGTTTATCCTAGAAGTGATACTACTGAGATAGTAGCTGGTAATTCACTCCTAGACATTAATAGAAATATTTTAATTTTAAATAATAAAGAAGAAATTAAACTTTCACCATTAGAATTAGAAATATTAAAAATATTATTTCAAAATTTGAATAAGCTGACAACCAAAAATGAACTATTAATGCACCTCTATGGAGATGTAGATTATTTCAAATCACGCACTTTAGATGTATATATCGCAAAAGTGAGGAAATGGATTAAACAAGATCCACATTTAGAATTAATTAGTTTGCCACGCCAAGGCTATAAGCTAGTTAGTTTAAAATAAATAATTCAAATATAAAATTTAATTGTCATTAAAACAGTTCTTTTTTTTGTGAGTCATAAAAAGAAAGAAAAAATAAACTTCACTCCAGGTGAAATGATTACCCATAGTAGATTTTATTATAGCATTGAAAAGATTAATAGTTTGTCACAAGGTTACATATTAAATGTTTATTTAAGTATATTAGCTAAGTCTGCTACATTAGATATGAAATTCAATTTTATTTGTCCATTATTATCTTCTTTGATAGGATTTTCTTTTATAGGAGCGGTGATAAGCTGTCTAAAACCTAATTTGGAAGTTTCTTGTATTCTTTTTTGAATCTGAGAGACGGATCTGAGTTCTCCATTTAATCCTATCTCAGCAGAGAATGCCATTAAATGAGGCAAAGTTTTGTCATTATATGATGAGAGGATGGCGGCTACCACTGCACTATCTATAGCTGGATCATATATGCGAATACCACCAGTGACGTTTACGAAAATATCTCTATTATTTAGTCGCAATTCTAATTTTTTTTCTAAAACTGCTAGTATCATTCCCAAGCGGTGAGGATCATAACCAATAGATGAACGTTGTGGTGTGCCATAAGGCGAATAAGTAACTAATGCTTGCACTTCAATCAAAATTGGTTTATTTCCTTCCATTACAACAGCTATACTGCTACCTGGAGTATCTGGTTTGTAAGTTTCTAATAGATACTCACTGATATTACTTATCTCCTTTAATCCATCTGGTACCATTTCAAAAATTGCTAACTCTGGTGCTGGTCCAAAGCGATTTTTTAAAACTCTCAAAATACGATAACCATAGTTTTTATCACCTTCAAAATGCATGACTGTATCGACGACATGTTCTAATACCTTAGGACCTGCTATGAATCCTTCTTTGGTAATATGACCAATTATAAAAATAGGAATATTTTTTGTCTTAGCTACCTCTTCTAATTTGACAGTACATTCTCTTATTTGCTGTAGACTACCAGTAAAACCAGATAAATCTGGATCAGCAATAGATTGTATACTATCTACTACTACAAAGTCTGGTGAAACTTCATCAATAGCTTGCAAAATATTGGGTAGAGAAACTTCATGGAATAAATAAAATTGTGAATGAGGTTCACCAAGCCTCTCGCTACGATATTTTAATTGTCCAAGACTTTCCTCACCAGAAATATATAATACAGTAGAATTGTCTATACGCATCAATTCTTGCATTAGAAGGGTAGTTTTACCTATTCCTGGTTCACCAGCTAATAATATTATTGAGCCTTTAGTTAATCCACCACCTAATATTCTATTCAATTCATCGCTTGGCAGAGATATTCTTTCGAAATTATCATAACTGATTTCTTGCATTAGCTTAGGATTAATAGTTAAAAGGTTTTTAGATTTATTTTCAGTTTTATTAATTATTTGTTCCTCAATAGTATTCCATTCACTACAGTTAGTACATTTGCCTAGCCATTTTGTGTAAGTAGCTCCACAATTACTACATATAAAAATTTTACTTGTTTTTGCCATTTAAATTATTTTGTATACAAAAATAGAACAAAAAATATTTAGAGTTTAGCCAATTTTTTTAGTTGTGCTATTTGGTCTCTTAAATAAGCAGCTTTTACAAAATCTAGCTCTTCAGCTGCTTGTTTCATCTCTTTTTCTAAGCTTTTTATTTTATCATTCAATTCTTTTTCACTATAATAAAAAGTTTGATTATCGGCGACATAATATATTTTTTGTATTCCACTATTGGCATCTTTGTAATCATTATAGATTAATGAGTCACTAATATCTTTTTTCACAGTAGTAGGGATGATGTTATTATCGAGATTATATTGAATTTGTTTCTCACGGCGTCTATTAGTTTCGTCGAGCATTTTTCGCATAGATTCAGTAATATGATCTGCGTAAAGAATGACTCTAGAGTTTACATTACGAGCGGCTCTACCAGCGGTTTGAATAAGACTTCTGTAATTACGTAAAAAACCTTCCTTATCAGCATCTAGTATGACCACGAGCTCTACCTCAGGTAGATCTAGTCCTTCGCGAAGTAGATTTACTCCAACTAAAACATCATAATCTCCAGCTCTTAAACTTCTAAGTATTTCAACTCTATCTAGGGTATCTACATCAGAATGAATATATCTAGTAGGCACATTTAGATCGGTTAGGTAAGCAGTGAGTTCCTCAGCCATTTTTTTTGTTAAAGTAGTAACCAATACTCTACCTTCATTTTCACGAACCTTTTGAATTTCGTTAAGTAAATCATCTATTTGATTATGAGAAGGTCTGACGAAAACTTCTGGATCAGGTATGCCAGTAGGTCTAATGATCTGCTCAGCAAAAACACCATAAGTTTTCATGAATTCAAAATCTCCTGGTGTAGCACTCACATAAATTACTTGATTAATCAAAGATTCAAACTCATCGAAAGTAAGAGGTCTATTATCCATAGCTGATGGTAATCTAAATCCATATTCTACTAATATTTCCTTTCTTGTTCTATCACCGCCATACATACCTCTGATTTGTGGAATGGTAACGTGACTTTCATCTATTATCATTAGATAATCTTCTGGGAAATAATCTATCAAGCAAAAGGGGCGCTCACCTGGTTTACGATCATCGAAATACCTAGAATAATTTTCTATACCACTACAATATCCAAGCTCTTTCATCATCTCCAAATCATTCACTACTCTATCTTCTAGACGTTGAGCTTCTTCAAATTTATTATTTTTTCTCAAAAAATCTAATTGCTCTCCTAAATCCAATGCTATCCTATCAATAGCACGGAATAATTTTTCTTTTGTAGTCATAAATATACTAGCAGGATAAATAGTTACCTCATCAGGAGTAGACAACAGGGTATAATCTAGTCCACTATAACTTTCTATTTTTTCTATTTCATCGTCGAAGAATAAAACCCTGTAAATAATTTCTCCGTAGCCCTGCATTATCTCTAGAGTATCACCTTTTAATCTGAACGTACCTATTTTAAGTTCAACGTCATCGCGATGATACATAGCATTTACTAATCTCTCGATTAATTGTTTAGCACTAATATGCTGGCCTACTTTTATGTGAAATGAATTGGCTAAAAAATCATTTGGATTTCCTAACCCATAAATGCATGATACAGAAGCTACTACAAGCACATCTCTACGTCCAGACATTAGAGCTGAGGTGGTAGACAATCTCAATTTTTCTATTTCTTCATTAATAGACAAATCTTTTTCTATATAAGTATTTGTAGATGGGATGAAAGCCTCAGGCTGATAGTAATCATAATAAGATACAAAATATTCTACTAGATTATCTGGGAAGTATCTTTTAAACTCTTGGTAAAGCTGAGCTGCTAATGTTTTGTTATGACTTATAATGAGAGTAGGACGTTCTACTTGAGCTATTACATTTGCCATAGTAAAAGTTTTGCCTGTACCTGTGGCACCCATTAATATTTGATATTTTTCTCCATTATGCAATCCTTTTACCAATTGCTCAATAGCCTCTGGTTGATCCCCAGTAGGCTCATATTCACTTACTAGCTCAAATCCCATACAATTTTTCTCTTCGTTATTTTTAAAATATTAATAAAATTAATAATTTTTTTGTAATCACACAATACTTTTGATTTATATTATTTTGATTTATATTATATTGATATAGATTAGATAAATTCTATAAAACATCATTAACTTTTTGAGCTATTATCTCTACAGTAGCACCTTTTTTGATAAAACTACTAATTATAAATTCTAAAGTTGCTGGTATTAGTAGTAAAAATGTTAGTATTAAAAGAGTGAAAATATATAAAAGATTTTTATATATAGGATATGGATTTTTTAAAATATTAAATAATGCATTAAAAGGTTTAAATAGATAATTGCCGAAACTTAAAATAAAACTAGAGACATTTTGAATAAAATTCCAATGATTAATTTTTCTTATTTTAAAACCATTGCTTTCTAAAATTTTTAAAAAATTTGATATATTAGGTATATGAAGATGATAAGGTGGATCTAGATGAAGCCACTTAGCTTTGAAAAGACGAAACTGTAGACTATCTGCATTTGGAATATTAATGTAAAAAAATCCATCTATTTTTAATAAATAATTAATATGTTTACTTAGTAAAATAGGATTGATAATATGTTCAAAACTATGATTACAAATAATCATATCAAATTGCAAATTTGGTAAATAATTAAAGATATTAGTAGATAAAACTTCGATTTTAGTATTTTGCTTAGCACGTTGAAAAGCTTTATTTTCTAACTCAATGCCGATAAACTTACCATGTTTCTTATTAGCAATAGCTGATAATATTTGACCATCACCGCACCCAATATCTAAAACATTTACATCTTTATTAAGCCATTTGGATAATTGTCTTCCTTTTTTATGTTGAAAAAAATCTATAATCCTTTGAATGAAAGGAAAAGAGAATTTTTTAGTATCAGAACCGAAATATGATGTGGGATAATCTTTATAATGATTATGAGGAGCTAATGTTATGCTCCCACAAAAAGGGCATAAATATAGAGTATAATCATTAATAAAAAATTCATGCATACTGTTTAATTCACTTAAACAGTATGCACAGTTAACATTCATAAAAAATACTATTTATTTTCGCTATTATTAGCTTTCATTTTTAGCGTTCTGCGTTTATTTCTTTTAGAAGGTCTAGTTTTTCCAAATGTTCCGCGGTATAATTTACCTCTTTTAGATTTTTGATCACCTTTTCCCATAACTAACTATTTTTAAAATAATACATTAAGTCAATAAATTATTAAGCATTATCATTTGCAACAGTATTGGATACTTGTGCAGATGAGCCATGATTATAAGCTGGGCAAGTTTCACGTGTTTTGCATGAAGCTAATAACAAGCTTGCTAAAATAAGGACTACAAACAAAATTTTTTTCATTTTTGTAATGATTTATTATGCAAAATTATAAAATAAAATTAAAATGAAAAAATAAAAATATTTAATAAAAAACGAAACAAAAATACTAACATTTATGTTAAACATTCTCTAGGCTTTAGTCTCAACCGCATGTATACATACCATGCTTCCCAATCTGAGGCTGCCAGATTGAGCATTCTACCTATATCATCTATCACTCTACTCAATAGATACTTATGCTTCACCACATACCACATTATATAGCTCTGCAGGTACTTAGTAGCCACACCTCGGAATGTATCATTTATCCACCCTACGAAATCACTTTCTTTATCCTTCACTATTGCTAGGCCATGCTGCCCAACCCTTTTTTACCATTTGTTATTACAGTTTTATCTTTTAGCTTGATACAAAGATAATATGTTTTTGAAATATAAACATATAAAAAATTAAACAAAAATATAATAAATTTTATTAAAGATAAAAACAACGTTTTTATCTTTAATCTCTTTGTTTTTTGAGTTCTACAGGACCTATTTTATTCATAAGTGATAAAATCTTATCTCGACGTTTGTATAATCTGGGATGTTGAGTATGTGGATTCCATTTTCTTGGATTTGGAAGGCTCGCAGCTAGGGTTGCTGCTTCTATTTTTGTCAAGTTTTTTGCATTTTTACCAAAATATATTTCTGAAGCTTTCTCTACTCCATAGATACCATCACCAAGCTCTATAACGTTTAGATATACTTCCATTATACGTTCTTTTGACCAAAATAATTCTATTAATACTGTGAAATATGCTTCAAATGCTTTACGTACCCATGAGCGACTTGGAAAAAGGTATACATTTTTTGCTACTTGTTGGCTAATAGTACTACCGCCAAGTTTGCGTTTATGTGTTTTATTATATTCTTTTGCGTATTTTATCGCTTCTATATCAAATCCAAAATGTTTAGTAAATTTATTATCTTCTGCAGCTACGACAGCTTGTATCATATATGGACTTATTTCTTTGATGGGGACCCATTTTTTTTCTAATTTTATTTCTTTACCTTCTTTCTTTTGTTCTATACATCTAATTATCATTAATGGTGTAATAGGTGGATTTACCCATTTGTTTATTATTACTAATCCAATAGTAACGCTGAAAAAAATAATTAGTATTGTACGAATAACTCGCCAAATTTTTTTCATTTTTGAGAGAATTCTATTATTTAGTTAAATAATTCATCTATTATCCATTTGATATCTAATTCATCTAATTGATAAATAGCTCCACTAGCTTTATTTTTTATTAATAATTGTAATAAAAATTCTTTATTTAGATTTGGTATATTTAAATCTTGAATTTTTGTAGGTGCATGAATAATTCGCAAGCTTTCAGTAGCTTTAGTGATAACCTCATCAGGATCATCTGTATTGAAATATGTTAATCCAAATTTTGTAATTCCATAAGCACTTTTATTTTTTAACCATTTCAGCCATGCTGGATATACTACTGATAATGATGCACCGTGAGGTACATCATAGAGCAGAGAAAGATGATGACCGATATCGTGTACTCCCCAATCTCCAGTTTTTTTACCCATAATTGTTAGTCCATTTAGTGCACAAGTAGAAGCATAAAGAATTTTTTCTCTATATTCATAATTAGTTAAATCATTTATAAGTAAAGGTCCATATTCCATTATTTCATCAAAAATCGCTCTGCCAAATTTATCTGACAAAGTTGCTTCGCCCATTCCGAAAAAAGCTTCCCATAGATGTGCTATTATGTCGGCCATCCCATAAATAGTATAGTCTAATGGGACAGAAAGCGTATATGTAGGATCGCAGAATGTATCTTTAGGGAAAAGTAATATTGAGCCAATTGCTGTTTTAACTTTTTTTTCTTGATTTTGTAAAACTGAAGTGCCGTTCATTTCGCTGCCCGTAGCTGCTAAAGTATTTACTGCTACTATTGGCAAAGCTTTTGTTGGTTTCACTAAATATTCATAAAAATCCCAAACATCTCCATCATAATAAAAACCAGCAGCAATAGCTTTTGCACTATCTATGGCACTACCTCCTCCTACTGCTATTATTGTGTTTATATTTTCTCTTTTAGCTATAGATATTCCTTCTCTTACTTCTTCTACGCGTGGATTAGATTTTATTTTGTCTAGAATATGATATTTTATTTTTGCTGTTTCCAATTGCTTTATCACATCATTTAAGCTTCCATTTTTTTTAGATGAGGTAGCTCCAGTTACTATTAATACATTATTAGCATATTCACTAATAATAATGCCCATTTTTTGCACACAATCTTTACCAAAATGCAATCTTGTAGGTATATTCCATGTGAAATTCATCATAATTATTATTTTTTGCAAATTTATAAAACAAATTATTAACAAATTTATTTTATTCTTTTATTAAATGACTATTGATTAGAATTTATTTAATGTTATTCTTATTTTTAAAATTTAATTATTGACCTTCTTAGAGTTGTTGTGATTGAATGTTTACAATTAATATATATTTTTTAAATAATGTAAAAAATAATTACCTTTGTCTAATCATAAAAACTTAATTATGAAAACAACATTATTGAAATCATTAATTATTGCTTTAGCAATAGTAATATCAGCAGGTATCCTTGGAAATGCTTATAAAAGTAGAGTAAAAAAGATTAGTACTGTGGAGGTAAAGGGGAAAGCAGATAAAGAAATTCATAGTGATATAGCTCGATGGGATTTAATGTTTAGTGTTAACAGTCCTGATCTAAAACAAGCATATGAAAAGACTCAGGCAAATACAGAAATAGTTTTAAATTTTCTAAAAAATAATGGCTTAGCTGAAAATGAAATTCGTGTATCTGGTATTGATATTAATAAAACTTATGAAACTATTAGAATTCCTGTAGGTAATGATTATGAATACAAAGATCAATTTACTGGTTATAGATTATTGAGAAGTTTTTATATAGAAACAAAAAAATTAGATACTATAAATACCCTTGTAAGTGAAGTGAGTACTCTGATAGCTCAAGGGATCGAAATCATTTCGCAAACTCCAGAATATTATTATTCTAAACTTGATAGTGTAAAGCATGATCTGATAGAAAAGGCTTCTCAAGATGCCATAGAGAGAGCTAAAAAAATCGCTCAATCTAATAATCAGAAAATTGGTAAAATAAAATATGCTTATATTGCTCCTTTTCAAGTTACTGGTATTTATTCTAATGAAGATTATACATGGGGTGGGGTACTGAACACATCAGATATAATTAAAAATTGCTCGGTTACAGTGACTATGCAAGTAGAAATAAAATAAGTCGGCATCAATAACTGTCATATTATTTAAATATTAATCTGCTATTAAAATATATTCATAAAATTTTCTAAATTAATTTATCACTTATTAAAGTGTAACTTTATTGATTAAACTCTTTCAATTTTTCATCTATTCTTCCAATCACCCAGTCACCTCTTCTCCCCATCACCTCGTCACCTCGTCTCCACAGTCTCCCAGTCTCCTTTTCTCCTTGTCACCCAGTCACTCCATCTCATTCTTATATTTATCAATAGTAATTTTAATTTCATCCCACATTTTAGCAGCTGATATATCCCATGAAAAATTTTTAACTCTTTGCAATGATTTGCTTTTTAATTCATTATATAATGTTATTGTGTTTACCAATGACGACATAGCATTAGCGATGGATTCTGGATTAAATGGATCCACTAGTATAGCTGCATCATCGGCTATTTCTGGCATAGAGCTGATATTAGATGTTATCACTGGTATACCTGCTTTCATAGCTTCTACGATAGGTATGCCAAATCCTTCAAATTTTGATGGGAAAACTAAAGCAAAAGCACTTCCTAATATTTGAGCTATTTCTTCATTAGAAACATTTCCTAATAAATGAATATCTGATCTGTATTTTGTATTTTTTAATTCATAGTCTAGTTCTTTATCTTTATGAATTTTACCACCAACTATTATTAAAGGGAAAGCATTGTTATTATTATTTCTATAAATATTATAAGCTTTTATGAGATTGGCTAAGTTTTTTCTTGGTGTTATGCTACCAACAAATAAAAAATAAGGTTTCCCTTCAGAGTACTTATCTCTATTTTTTAATATTTCATCGTGTGTCAGAGGTTTGAAATTATCAGAGGCAGCATTATAAATTATACCTATTTTATTTTTAGTAAAAGGGAAATGATTCTCAATATCTTCTTTACAAAATTCGCTAACAGTAACTATATGTGTCGCAGCTTTTAAAAATTTAGGAGTAAAATATAACATATATCTACGATTTAATCCCTTTAGGTAAGATTTATTATGAAAAAAATTAAGATCATGCAAAACTAATAATGTTGGACATGTTAAATGCAATGGTAGTTCTGAGTCTGGAGAAATGAATAGATCAAAATTATTGCTATTTATGAATTTTTTTAATGATATTTGGTAATATAAAATTTTAAGTATAGGATGTCTAGCTGGTGGGAATAATACTTTAGCTCTCACATTGTCGTTGTAGATGAAGGATGGATGATATGGTCTATCAAATATAAAAGTAAACTCAACATCTGGATGCTCTCGTACTAATCTGCTAAAAATTTCATTAATAAAAACTCCAAAACCACTTAGATTTTGATATAATAGGAATCTAGTATTTACAGCTATTTTCATAAAAAATAAATATTTATGATAATTTTTATATTTGTTTACAAAAGTATAAATTTAAAAAAAATTAAAATACAAACTATTATTAGTTTGTAAAAAAGTTTGTTAAGACTAGAAATAATTAATTGGTTTTTGTCTTAGTTTGCAATTGCAAATAAATACGTAAATATTTATCTTCAGCAGGTGTAATCTGTTGGCCAATAGGATAAATTTTATTTGAAATAGGATGTTTTAATCTTAGATTAATTAATTGGTAGATTGGTTCATTAGGGTTATCATCTACTACAGGTCTATTGATAGCCAAAACAGTAACTTTTTTGAAATTACTTATCAAGGTTTGAGCGTCTTGTACTGGTATTTTAGCTTCATACCATTGTCCATTAACTTTAATTGGTAAAATAAAATTCTTATCATCATATTTACCAATATCTTCTATCGGGATTTGTACTTCATGATATTTCATAGCAAAGAGAGTATCTGCAGTTCTATCTTGTGCTAACCTTATTCTAGTAGCTTGGGTATAGCATTTATTTAAAACAGCTAATTGTCTAGCTAAAAATTGTTTTTGTCTAGCAATGTATTGTTGTTCAGTCTCCATTAATTGTTTCGGAGCTGCTAAACTGTCAAATTCTCTAATATTTGCACTATAACAAGAATCTAATATAAATTGATTCATATTATAAATATATAGTTTTTTATCGCCACCAACTACACCTAACCAACCGGTAGGGTAGGATAGATATATACTTTCAATAGATCCATTAACAATTTTTTTTTCAGTAACTTTTTCTTTTTTATTAATATTAATTATGTAAATATATCCAGCCATATCTGCAACTGCAGCATAGCGATTATCAAAAAAGCATTCTACATTATTTACTGAACCATTAGTTTTGAAAGTAGCTATAGCTTTTTTATTATCCACATCCCATAGCATAGCAGTATGATCATCAGAACCACTAAGTAAATATTTACCGTCTGGAGTAAAGTCTATATCTAAAACTGCCCCTTTATGCCCATCCAAAATGAATGAATCATCATTTTTTAATGAAGTAAAAACTATTTTGTAATCCCATCCACCTGATGCTATCCATTCATTGTATGGTGAGATAGCTACACAGGCAACTGCTGAAGAATTTGGAATAATTTTTTTATAAAAAACTAGAGAATCTGCCCAATATACTAATACACTTTTATCTTCTGAAGCAGTTGCTAAAAACTTACCATTTTTTGAAATAGCTATATCATTAATTTTATTGAAGTGTGGGGTATGTATCTTATTTATTACATTGCCAGTAGTGGCATCCCATTGTATTATCATTTTATCTCCACCAGCAGTGTATAATCTATTTTTATTGTCTATCACGAGAGATTTAATAAAGCCTTCGTGCTCTTTTAATGTTTTAGTAATGTTCATAGTAGTTAAATCTATGAACATTAGTTCTCCATTAATATTTGTAATATAAGCAATTTGGCTATTATTACTAAGTACTACATCAGTGCATAAACTTGCTAATGGTTTAGATTGATTTATTAATATCTGACTAAACGAATTACAATATATTAATAAAATAAAAAATAGATTAAAAAGGATTTTTTTTGACATAATCTTTAACACTTATTTCCAAGTGTAAAATTAATGAAAAATTTTTAAATTTTAGTAATTTACAAAAAAAAATTATTTAATCATATAATAAAATATATCATTTAAAAAAAATTAAAAGATTAATAGGTATTTTATAATGAAAAAAGAGAGTTAGTTTTTTAACTAACTCTCTTCAAAAAAAATAAACCAAATGATAATTAAATAAAAATTATTTGAGTACCTTGTCCACCGCATTTAGCATAAAATTCACCTACTGTGAGGACATCTTTTACTTCATCTATTAGATCTTCTCTTTTCACACCAAACATATCCATAGCTAGCTTGCATGCATATATTTCGCCACCGCCAGCATTAATATATTCTATAAATTCTGGTACAGTAGGAATATCTAATTTATTCATAGTACTTTTCATCATAGCAGTAGTGAGGTCTTCCATACCTGGTAAAATGCCAAGTAAAGTTGGAAATGGAATATTTCCAGGTAAACGTAATGCTGGATTACCAACTACAGGGGTATGAATTTTTTTGTAGAATTTTTTATGAATAGCATCTAATCCGAAAAAAGTAAAAAATAATTTTACTTCTATACCTTCTAATAGTGCACCATTAGCTAAAACTAAAGCAGGATATACTGTTTCTAATGAACCTTTAGAGCAAATGATACATACTTTTTTTAATGGGAATTCTTCTTTTTCCATAATTATAATTTTTTGATTGTTAAACGCAAGAAGCAGGTTTTTGTACACCAGCTATTTTACAAGCTAATTTCAGTGGAGTACCAGGGAATAACTCGTATAATTCTTTCACCGTTACGACACCAGATTTGCTAATAGAACGCATAGACAATGTTTCACCTTTAAGCACTTTATCTCTGATAAAGTTGATAACATCTATGTGCTTTTGTGTGAGAGAAATACCCTCTTCTTTAGCTATTTCATGAGCTATATCTATTGTCCATTCATTAGGATCTAATAGATAGCCTTCTTCATTTACATTAACAGTTTTGCCTGCTATTACTTTTGTTGCCATAATTTTTTATTGTTTTTTATTTATTTCTTGTAAAATTCTAATCATGTAGCTTAGACTACTTTTCACCTCTTTAGTGTTTAATGTTTTCATTAATTTAAATATAGAAATATTATCCAATTTTTCATCTGGCTTCACTGTAGTGATGACAGATGTAATTTTGGCTAGAGAGTTTAATAAATCTGGATTAGTCAGATTAGTAGTAATAGTTTTTAAAGATGCAATTGTACCATCTTTTTCTAACTTATCTAGCTCATAAGTGAGATCTATAATCATTTCACGAGCGATAGGTGTAGCGTCTTTTATTAGATCTACCATGCTTTCGAGCATAGATATCAAAGTATTAAAAGTTTGAATATTTTTTAATAATTTAAAAATAAGAATTTTAACTTCATCTAAATCAACTTCAACGCCATTATTATCTAGCTCCACAGCACTTGTTTTGAAAAGATCTATTCCTACTTTATAGGCGTCATCAATGAAATCATCAATAGCTTGATTTTTTTTATTTTGAGCAATGATATATTCTAGTAGAATATCTACCTTATTATTAAGCTCATTTATTTGATTTTGTATTGATATCTCTTCCATAATTATTAACATTTTTCGCATTTACCAGCCATAGTCATCAATGGTTCTATGGGCAATTCTTTACCTGGTAAAAGTAAGTGCCAATACATCCATCGAAACATTATTTTACCATAATGATTCATTTTAGTATTTTTTAGCAAGCCAAATGGTCCTATACCTGGAAGAGGGAAGGTGCCTGGAAGTGGCTCTGTTTCATAATTGAAATCTATTAATGACCCTTTGCCATAGCCAGTTTCTATATAGCAATTAGCATGTCCATCAAATTTAGCATTTAGAGGTCTACCTTCTATATAACTCATAATATTTTCATATAAAATATCTGAAGAGAAGTGAGCTACAGCACCAGCTTTAGAAGTGGGTAGATTGGCAGCATCCCCTATAACAAAAATATTTTCATACTTTTCGCTCTGTAGAGTGTATTTATTGGTAGGTATATAATTGAGATCATCACCTAATCCGCTTCTGCCAATAGCATCACTGCCCATGTTTAGTGGGACTACAGTTAATAAATCAAAAGGAATTTCTCGACCATCATAAGCTATAATGCTAGATTTTTCATTATCTACTCTATCAATATAAAAATCTGGAATAATTTCAATATTTTTTTCCTCTAATAGACCACTGAGCATTTTATTTGCTCGAGGTTTAGTGAAAGCACCTGGTTGAGGAGTAACATATTTAATATTCACTTTATTTCTAATACCTTTTTTAGTGAAAAATTCATCTGCTAAAAATGAAAATTCTAAGGGAGCTACAGGGCATTTATGCGGTACATCTACTATATTTACAACCATAGTACCACCATCCCATCCTCTCAAAAAATCTCTCAATGCTAAAGCACCATCTAAACTATAAAAATCAAAAATTTTATTATACCATAATTTATCCTTTAGTCCTGGAGTTTCTTCTGGTCTAATATCAGTACCAGTAGCAATAATCAATATATCATATTTGATATGCTTATCGTCTTGTAATATCACCTGATTATTCTCGGCATCTATACTGTCAATTTCAGAAAATATCATATTTACACCTGCAGGAATGAAATCCATTTTAGGTTTTATAACATCTTGTTTTTTATAAATTTCAAAAGGTATAAATAAAAAACCTGGTTGGTAATAATGAGTTTTATCTTTATCTATCAATGTAATATCCCAATCATTTCTTTCTAAAGATTCTCTTAATTTATTTGCCATAATAGTGCCAGCTGTACCACCACCTAATATTACTATCCTTTTCATATGTGTCTTTTATTTTATTTTAACAAAAATAAATTAAAAATCTATTAATTATACAAAATTTGATATTTATCATATAAAATTATTTTTATTTTGTAAATTTTAAAATTTATCAAAAAATATTAAAAAGTAATTTAATATGCTTTAAGATATATTTTTAGAAGTTTTGATAAATAAAAAAAATTTTGTACAAAACGATTTAGATGAGGTTAAACTTCGCTGCTATTATTGTGAAAAACTATGAGAAAAGAAGATTTGGAATTTATCTAAAATAAAAACATATAAAAAAAGAAACATAAAAAATGAAAAAACTAAATCAGATAATTTTTAAAATTATCTGATTTCATTTACCCTTAGACTGTATCACTGCTGCTTTTATCAAATTTATAAACAATGGATGTGGATTCTCAAATCGGCTTTTATATTCTGGATGGAATTGTACACCAATAAAAAAAGGATGGTCTTCTATTTCTACTGCTTCTACGAGTTGTTCTGTAGGATTTATCCCAACAGCTTTCATTCCGTTAGCTTCGAAAAGTTCTAAATATTTGTTATTAAACTCATATCTATGTCTATGTCTCTCATAGACTAAATCTTCTTTATAGCAATCATAGAGTTTTGAATTTTTAGATATTTTACATGGATATGCTCCTAACCTCATAGTACCACCTTTTACAGAAATCTTTTTTTGATTTTCCATTAAATCTATTACTGGATTTAGACATCTGGGATCTATTTCTCTACTATTAGCATCTTTTAGTTTTAGAACATTACGTGCAAATTCTACTACTGCCATTTGCATTCCCAAGCATATACCTAAAAATGGTATTTTATTTTCTCTAGCGAATTTAGATGCCAATATTTTGCCTTCTAATCCTCGTTCACCAAAGCCAGGTGCTACTAATATACCATGATATGTGGCAAGTATTTCATTTACATTATCCTCTTTAATATTTTCTGAGCTAATAAATTTCAAAACTACTTTTGTTTCTAATAAGGCTCCTGCATGTATGAATGATTCAATGATAGATTTATAGGCGTCTTTCAGTTCTACATATTTACCTATGAGAGCTATTTTAACTTCATTTTTAGGATTATTTAATTTATCTAATAGATTTATCCATTTTGTCAAGTCAGATTTATTTGCATTTTCTATTCCAAATTTATCTAAAATTACTTCATCTAATTTCTCATTTTGCATTCTTATAGGTACTTTATAGATAGTATCTAAATCTATATTTTCTATTACAGCACGAGGTTCTACATTACAAAAAAGAGCTAATTTTTGACGCACAGAATCTGTTATAGGCACTTGTGTACGACATATCAAAATATCTGGTTGTACTCCTAGCTCTTGGAGGTTTTTCACTGAGTGTTGAGTAGGTTTAGTTTTTAATTCTCCAATATTAGCTAAATATGGTAATAAAGTCAGATGCATAACTAATGAACGTTTACCTAATTCTAGTCTTAGCTGTCTGACAGCTTCTATAAATGGTAATGATTCTATATCACCTACGGTGCCACCTATTTCTGTAATGATAAAATCATAATCTCCATTAAATTCTAACAATCTAATACGATATTTTATCTCATCAGTAATATGAGGAATTACTTGAACAGTTTCACCTAAATAGTCTCCTCTACGTTCTTTTTCTATAACATTTAAATATATTTTGCCAGTAGTTACATTATTAGCTTGAGAAGTGTTAATATTTATAAATCTTTCATAATGTCCCAGGTCTAGATCAGTTTCCGCTCCATCCTCTGTTACATAACATTCGCCATGTTCATAGGGATTGAGGGTACCAGGATCTACATTTATATATGGATCTAATTTCTGAATTGTAACAGAATAACCCCTAGATTGTAAGAGTTTACCAACAGAAGCAGACACTATTCCTTTGCCAAGGCTAGAAACTACTCCACCTGTTACAAATATATATCTCGTATTTTTATCCATGAATTTTTATTTTATGTTGCAAAATTATATTAAAATAATGTCTAAAAAAAATACTAATAAATCTTTAAAAACATTTAGGATTTATACCTAATACGTATTTATTAATTATTTCTAATTGATCAAAATACTCAAAGCCTGCAAAATCTATCATCATAAAAAACTTAATGGTTTTTTGATAATCATCTATAAAAGTCCTTGCGAGAGGATAATAGCTCCAATGCCAAGGTTCAGGTTGATAACCATAAGGTCTATTTTTATCAAAGGTTGTATATGGTTCACAAAATCCAAAATTATCTGCATTTTTTTGTAACCAAGCATAAATTTTTTTGCCTTCATTAGTCTTAAAATATGATGGCTCAACACTATTGAGGTCTATATCTGTTCCCCAATG
>LUZL01000206.1 GCA_001603615.1 Bacteroidales bacterium Bact_20
TTCGTTGATTGATCTTACTATTTTTCATCCTGCTAGTAATTATTTACGTTTCTCTCCTTATACTTTTATTTTGGTACCTGAAATTAGATCTTTTTTATTGCAAAATAAACCATCTTGGTCTTTACCTGGCTGTGCTATAAATGTGGAATTACCGAATAATAAAATTTATTATCAATGCACAATAAATACTGATGATGTCATATACAAAAAATTTCAAAAAAACATTGCCTATCAGCTTGGCGTGTTGAGTAAAATAAATTTTACAGATACGACATTACTATTAAATTTAAGATTAGAATACAATTATGTAGCAGAGCATGCAATGGATAATAAGTATTCATCTACATTACCGGCACATTTACACCAACCTTTGGGTATGTGGCAAGGCGAAAATTTTAAAGAATTAATTTTTCAATTAAATATTGGGAAAAATAAGAATTTATTTCAATTATTTACCTCATATCAAAATATTAAACCTGCTGAGGTAAATATTACGAATAATCTTGGTGTTGTTAATAGCATTTATACGAGTATATCATATACTTATATAATAAACAAAATTGCAGGATTGGGTGCTTTTATAGAACTCTCCGATAGATTAGCGTTGAAAAATGATTTTTATGGCAAAAATACTATTAGTATTAAATGTGGAGTAAAATATTTATTTAGAGATAAATCCTTAAATAGATGGCATTTATGAAAAATAATTTAAATATTAAGTAATTTTATACAATCTATCACTTCATCTAAAGTATTAGCAGGTATTAATTTTAAATCAGAAGATTCTAAAATTTCTTTAGCTAGGTGTGCATTAGTACCTTGTAGACGAACAATTATAGGAATATCAATATTTTCTACATTTTTATATGCTTCTATTATACCTTTAGCTACCCTATCGCATCGTACAATACCACCAAAAATATTTACCAAAATAGCTTTTACTGAGGGATCTTTTAAGATTATTCTAAAACCTTTCTCTATTTGTTCAGAACTTGCAGATCCACCTACATCCAAAAAATTAGCAGGTTTAGCACCAGCTAAAGAAATTAAATCCATAGTAGCCATAGCTAAGCCAGCACCATTAACCATACATGCTACATTACCGTCTAATTTTACATAATTCAAGCCTGCAGCATTAGCTTCTAACTCTAACTGATTTTCTTCATCTAAATCTCTCAAACCACTTAAATCTGGATGTCTAAAAAGAGCAGAGTCATCTAAAACTATTTTAGCATCTGCAGGATAAATTTGCTCATCACTGGTTTTCAGTACTGGATTAATCTCTAGAAGTGAAGCATCTGTTCCTATAAAAGCTTGATATAATTTAGAAATAAAATCTAGCATATCATTGTAAGCATTTCCTTTTAATCCTAGATTAAAAGCAATCTTGCGAGCTTGATAAGGCATTAAACCAGTTATAGGATCTATGAATTCTTTAAAAATCAACTCAGGAGTATTCTCCGCTACTTTTTCTATTTCTACACCACCTTCAGTAGAATAGAGAATAACATTTTTTTCTTTTTTTCTATCACAAGAAATACTAATATAGAATTCTTGTACCTTTTCTTTGCCTTCGTAATATAGATTTTGTTCTATTAAGACTTTGCGAACCAATTTACCATGTTCATCAGTTTGAGGTGTTACTAATCTCATACCAATAATTTGTGAAGCTAATTTTTTAGCTTCTTCTGGAGATTTAGCTATTTTTACACCGCCAGCTTTACCTCTGCCACCAGCATGTACCTGAGCTTTCACAGCACATATTTCTGATCCTGTTAATTCTTTTAAATTTAATGCAGCTTCATAGGCATCATCGGGATTATAAACTAAATATCTTTTACCTACTTTAATTTGAAATTGTTCTAGTAGATTTTTTGATTGGTATTCGTGTAAATTCATTGCATCTAAAATTTTATTTCGTAAAATTAATAATAAAATGAAAATCAAAAATTTTATTTGCATTTTAAATAAATATATAAATTTCCACTTACTTAAAACATAAATATTTGGTTTAATGATAAAATATAATTAATTTTGCAAAAATTATTTGGGCGGTTCGTCTAAGGGCTAGGATCTCAGACCCTCATTCTGAAGATAGGGGTTCGAATCCCCTACCGCCTACTGATTACTCGAAATATTCTAATTGAAATCTTTATTAAGAATATTTCGAGTTTTTTTATGTTTTAAGTTTTTTTCTTTGTGCTGCTGGGAAAAGTACATTATTGAGGATTAATCTATAACCTGGAGAATTTTTAAATAGATTTAAATCTGTGGGAGGGTCATAGACAAAATGACGATAATCCTCAGGATCATGCCCTCCATAGAATGTGAAAGTACCACGTCCATATTCACCATGTATATATCTTGCTTCATTTAGAGATTTATTCTCTCCCATTATTAAAATATCTTTTTTTATTTTATTTTTGTTGAATGCAGTAGCTTGTCCCATGAATCCTTTTATTATTCTCTCATGATTTTGACAAAGCATAGTGGGTACAGGGTCCCATTTAGCAGAAAATTCAAATAAAGCAAAAAAATCATCCTCTTCACGTATCTGTGGACGAGTCATGGTAACGTCTATATCTGATTTTGCGTAAATATATGGATTAGTGTAAATTTTAAAATTCGTAAAAGCGAAGGTTTTAGTATAATCTAATTTTTCTTGAGCTTTAGGATCTGGAGGATCACCATCGAAAGGTATATCACAGATATCTACACCATCAGCTGCTAATGCTATATCTATACTCTCAGGAGCACTACACATAGCAAATAAATATCCACCACCAGCTACATAATCTCTGATTTTTTTAGCTACTGCTAATTTTAACTGTGAGACTTTTGCAAACCCTAATGATCTAGCTAATTGCTCGGCATATTGCTGATCTTTTTGATACCACTCTGTATTTCTATATTGAGCCCAAAATTTCCCATATTGTCCAGTAAAATCTTCGTGATGAATATGCAGCCAGTCATATGTTGGTAGTAGACCTTGCAAAACTTCTTTGTCATAAATCTGATCATATGGTATATCTGCATATGTTAATGCTAAGGTAACAGCATCATCCCATGGTAAATTAGTAGGTGGAGCATAGACTGCTATTCTAGGAGCCTTAGTCAGCTTTATAATATCTGCATTAATAGACGGATCGGCTATATATTCATAAATAGCAATTGCTTGTGACTCAGAAATAATTTCATAACTTATGCCTCGTAAAATACATTCCTGAACTAGTGGCTTACCATAAGGCATAATAAAACTTCCCCCTCTATAGTTTAGCAACCACTCTATCTCAAAACCATTTAATAACATAAAATATGTAAGCCCATATGCTTTTAAATGATTATTCTGTGCATTATCCATTGGTATTAATACCTTTTGACTATTTAGATTAATGCTAAATAATGTAATAATAAAAACTATTATGCTTATTTTTTTCATCTATTACTTTAATTAACGATGTAAAATTAATAAAAAAAATTAATAAAATAAATATAATCTCTTAGTGATACTAAAAGAAATACTTTAAAAAATTTTATTAACTTTCTTTTTTAATTTCTGATTTTATTTTTTCGAAATCTATAATCATTTGGCTCATAAAAGTATGAAAATCATTTTCAATTTCTAAATAATTTTTTAATAATATTTCAATAGAATTTGTTAGATTAGAATTAAAGGAAGCTCTACTATCCATCCATTCAAATATATGTTTTAGCCCAGCAATATCTTTGTACATCATTAACCAATTATTTGATATCATATGATCTACTGCTTTTTTTGCTCTAGAGGGTAAAATATTATAATTATTCTTTAAAATCAAATAAAAATCACTGATAGTATTATGTAAAGATTTGTTAGAAAATTTTTCCCAATTGTTAGACATGAAATGGTCATAAATGACATCTACAGCCACGGGTGCATAATGTTTCAATGATGGACTAAAAAGAGAAATAGATTTTTTAACGATTATATTTTTATCAGAATAATTATCTATCCATTGATGTAGCTTTATGCCACTTTGTATTTTTGGCGAATAAATTTTTAATCTATCCAGACCTCTAATATAGTCAGCAATGAAGTTTCCTATAATAACATTTTCATCATTTTGCGAAAAAAATAAATGTATTAAAATATTCATTTTTTGTTAATTCATTAGCAAATTTAATATATTTTAATCAATTTTACAATAGTTTTGATAAAGAATTAAAAATCTTTATTTTTTGTATCCATAAAAATAGTTACTGGACCGTCATTAGTAAGGGTTACTTGCATATTAGCACCGAAAATACCTTTTGAAATAGTTTTATGGAAATTTGATTGTAAAATTTCAAGAAATATATTGTAATATTCTTCACCTTTATCAAAAGAGGCTGCACGTGAGAAAGAAGGTCTGTTTCCTTTTTTTGTCCAAGCATACAAAGTGAATTGGCTGACGACTAAAATATCTCCATTAATATCAGAAACTGACAAATTCATTAATCCATCTTTGTCATTAAATATACGTAAATTAATAATTTTATTTGCAAGCCACTGCATATCTTGTATTGTCTCAACTTCTTCAAAGCCTACTAGTAATAATAAACCATTATTAATAGAACTCACAATATTAGTATCCACTTGTACAGAAGCATTAGTGACTCGTTGAATGACTACTCGCATATTTTATTTTTCATTATAAATCAAATATGCTAAAACATTACCGACGGCATTCAATGTATTTTTGTCTATTTTATCAATATCATCACCCAGAGTATGCCAGTAAGGGAAAAATCCAGTAGGACTATTTTTAACTTGATGAATGATATTAATAGTAGGAATATTTGCTATAGTGTTTAGATATAAATGATCATCAGTAATAGGAGCAGCATTCTCAGGGATGAAATATTTACTATAACCTAATTTAGCTGCGATATCCCATACTTTTTTTAATATTGATGGTGCATACTGACTAGAAATACCTTCGAAATAAAAAGTAGCATCTTTAGCTCCAACCATATCTAAAAGAATTCCATAATTAGCATTATAAAAAAGAGGTAATTTATTTTTACTCCAGTATTGACTACCAAGGCACCAAAACTCTCCATTATAAGTTTGCACACTTTGAGGTTCACCCCAATCTTCTATATCCCAAAAAGCAATATCTATGCCTATAGCTGGAGAATTTTCATTAAGTAAATTTGCTATTTCTATTAATATACCGACACCTGATGCTCCATCATTAGCTCCTAGAATAGGAGAATTGTGATTATTAGGATTAGGATCATGATCTGCATAGGGGCGACTATCCCAATGAGCAGAGAGTAAAATTCTTTTTTGAATATTTGGATTAAACTGAGCAATGATGTTTTTCCCCTCTTTGATTTCACCAGAATAAATGCGAGCTTTAAAATTTTGAACATAAACAGTATCAGCCAAACTATCTAACTTTTCTATTAACCAATTACCACATAGATCATGAGCTTTAGTCCCAGGGACTCTGGGTCCAAAAGAGACTTGCTTAGCTATATAATCATAGGCTCTATCAGCATTGAAATTGGGTACTTTTATATCTGTTTGTTGTTGCCCATCTGTAACTGTGTCAATTTTTTTCTTGCAACTTTCTAAAAAAAAAGTTGAAAAAATCATTAAAATTACAAAAATTGATATCAATCTTCTATTTCCCATGAGTATTTATCTTTATTATCATTAACAATTACACCCAAATTTTTCAATCTATTCCTAATTTCATCGGCTAGATTATAATTTTTTTGCTGTTTTAACTGCAATCTAATATCTAAAATTAAATCAATAAAAGGAGCAATATCATGAACATTTTGAGATTTTTCAAGTTTAATACCTAAAATATTTTCAATTAAAACATTTTTCATCCATTGTAAAATATCAATATCACTAGAAGACAAACTAATTTTTTGCTCAAAAGCTAAATTAATAATTTTAACAGCTTCGAAAATATTAGCAATAGCTATAGGAGTGTTTAGGTCGTCATTTAAAGCGTCAATTATATTTTTTTTAATATCAAATAATTTGGAATCAGATATTTCTGAATCAGGAGACAATTTATCAATTTTATTAAAAGCTTTAGATAATCTATCTAAACCATTCTCAGCAGCTTTCAGAGCTTCATTAGAGAAATCTAAGGGACTACGATAATGAGCTTGTAAAATAAAAAACCTAACAACCATTGGAGAGAAAGCATTTTCTAAAGCTGGATGCGAACCATTAAAAAGTTGTTCAAGAGTAATAAAATTATTTAGACTTTTACTCATTTTTTGACCATTAATGGTGATCAAATTATTATGCATCCAATATTTGACAGGTT
>LUZL01000207.1 GCA_001603615.1 Bacteroidales bacterium Bact_20
GCTTGCGAGTTTGTAAACCACAATGGATGATTGCGTATGTTTTATCAAAACATTTCCCCTGCGGAGACTTTTTTGTTACATTTTTTGTGTGGCTGACAAAAAAAGTAAAATATTAAAAATATTCATTAATATTCATTAATTTTACTCTATAAAACTTATTTTTAATAAAGTCAAACAGCATTATTTAGTGCTTTAATTATTTAATTCTTTAAAATCTGGAAATAGCGATTTTAGATAATTATATAGTTCCCTTACACTACCTTGCATATTACCATATTGATTATTGCCACATTCATAGGTCAATCCTTTTTTGATTTCTTTATTCTTGTATTTGATAGTTGCTAGATAAGTAACGCCACCCACACAACCCTCATAATCGTATTTTGTCTTTTCGGGACCAATTTGGATTTTATTCACATTAAAATATTTTGTAATTTTATTCCACTCTTCTGCAGATATTTTTACTTTTGACTTTTCTACGATTTCGTTTTGTTTTTTTATGTATAGTTGGATTTTATTTTTTTTAATTATAAATTCTTGTTCTCTATAATATTCAGGAGACAAAGGTGGTGTTTTGAGTACAAAAGTTAATTGCTTAATTTCTGGTAGTTGAGCATTTATTTTTTCTACATTTACAAAAAATAAATTACAAAACAATATTAAAAAAATTGATTTTTTAAAACTTTTCATATTTGTTCTATTTTAAATTTTTCTAAAAATTCTTGGTAAGAAATGATTGGTATACCGAGTTCATTAGCTTTTTGACGTTTAGCTGGCCCCATGTTTTCGCCTGCTATCAGATAATCAGTATTACTAGAGATAGATGAGAGCACTTTGCCACCGTTAGTTTCTATTAATTTTTTTAGCTCATCTCTTTCTATTTCTACAAATACTCCAGAGATTACAAAATTTAAGCCTTTTAATTTTTCTGATTTTGGTTTATCTTCTTCTATTGTAAATTGTAGTCCTGCTTTTTTTAATCTTTGTATCAAATCTAGGTTATCTGGATCCGAAAACCAATCAATTATTGATTGGGCTGTTATATCTCCTATATCTGGGATTTTACATAATTCTTCTTTACTCATTTGCATCAATTTGTCTAATGATTTAGCATAATAAGCTATATTTTTAGCCATTACAGAACCAATATTTTTGATACCAAGTGCATATAATACTCTATCAAAAGGTTTAGCTTTAGATTTTTCTATAGATTTTAGAATATTTTCAACTGTTTTTTGTTGAAATTTAACTTTTCGTATTTTGCCATCTGGTGTTTCATATTCATTTTCAAGACCATATAATTGATCATACGTTAGATCATATAGATCGGCGGGAGATTTTACTAAACCTTTCTTAAAAAGTAATTCTATTTTACCTTCTCCGAGAGTTTCTATATTCATAGCATCTTTACTAACAAAATGTTGCAATTTGCCTAATAATTGTGGTGGACAAGTTTTTTCATTAGTACAATAAACAAATGGTTCTCCCTCTATATATCTAGTAGGGCTATTACATACTGGACATGAACGTGGTGGTGAAATTGGGTAAGCATCTGATGGGCGTTTGTCTATTTCTACTTTTACAACATTAGGAATGATTTCACCACTTTTTTCTACCCATACATAATCTTTTACATGAATATCATTTTGTTTAACAAAATCAAAATTATGTAAAGTAACTCTTTTGACAGTTGTCCCGCTTAGTAGCACTGGACTCAAATTAGCTACAGGTGTTATCACTCCAGTGCGACCGACTTGGTAATCTACTGAAATTATTTGCGTAAGTGCTTGCTCTGGTTTATACTTGTATGCTACTGCCCAACGTGGATATTTAGCAGTAGATCCTAGCTGTTGTTGTAGTTTATAGCTATTTACTTTAATGACTACTCCATCTATTCCAAATGGTAATTTCTCACGTTTAGTTTCATATTCTTCTATGAAGTGTTTAACTTCATTCAATCCGTGGCACAGTTTAATATAAGGAGGTACAGGTACACCCCATTCTTTAGCTTTCATCATCGCTTCGTAATGATTTGTGAAAATGGGAGTTTCACTTAAAACATCATAGGGCATAAATTGTAAATTTCTTTTAGCTACTAGTGATGAATCTTGTAGTTTTAGAGAACCAGCAGCAGCATTTCGTGGATTAGCGAAAGGTTCTTCTCCATTTTCATCTTTTTCAGCATTTAGTTTGTTAAAAGATTCAAAAGGCATTATTATCTCACCTCTTATTTCCACCCAATTAGGATGATCTCCAAAGAGTCTTAATGGTACATTTTTTATTGTTTTCACATTATTTGTTACTACTTCACCTACTTTGCCATCGCCACGTGTAAGAGCAGTAGTTAATATACCATTTTCATAAATGCAGCTTATGGCCAATCCATCGTATTTAAGCTCTGCTACAAATTCTATTTCTTCTAGATTTGGAATATTTCTTTGAAAAAATGTAACTACCTCATTCCAATCATAGCTATTATCTAATGAAAGCATTGGAAAGCGATGTGGCTGATTAGGAAACTCTTTAGTGATATATCCACCCACTCTTTGAGTAGGGCTATCAGGCTCCCTATAATTATATTGCTTCTCTAGTTGTTCTAGCTCTTTCAAGAGTTGATCAAATTCAAAATCAGAAATTTGTGGTGCATTTTTTACATAGTAGAGATAATTATATTTATTAAGCTCAGCAGTTAGATATTTTATTCTAGCAATTGCTTCTTCTTGTGTCATAATTTTGGAGTTTAGATGTAAATTATTTACAAATCTAAAAAAATTTTGTGAATAAAATAAATAAAATAAAAAAGAGAGATTTTAAAATAAAATCTCTCTTTTTAAGCGGTCCGGACGGGGCTCGAACCCGCGACCTCATGCGTGACAGGCATGCATTCTAACCAAACTGAACTACCGGACCTAATTTATTTTGCAAAATTATAAATAATTTTTAAATAAAAAAAATTATTTTCATTTTATTATTTCATATTGTTCTAAAAGCTTTTTTATATATTTTCCTATTATGTCAAATTCTAGGTTCACAAGAGTACCAATCTTGAAATTATGAAAATTAGTATGCTCATAAGTATAAGGTATGATAGCTACTGAAAACAAATTATTTTCGCTATTTACTACTGTGAGGCTAACACCATTGACAGATATAGAACCTTTTTCCACAGTTATATTTCCACGCGATTGATCATATTCTATGAAATATTTCCAGCTACCATCTAGTTCTTCTATTTTAGTAACAATACCAGTTTGGTCTACATGCCCTTGAACAATATGTCCATCAAAGCGGCCATTAGCTGGTATGGAGCGTTCTAGATTTACTTCATAACCTTCTTGCCAATTTTTTAGACAAGTTCTATTCAATGTTTCATCTATTGCTGTTACTTTGTATAAAAGATTAGCATTATCTACCCATACTACAGTGAGGCAAACGCCATCGTGGCTCACACTTTGATCTATTTTTAGTTCGGCAGCCATGTCTGCTTTAATGGTAAAATGAATATTACTGCCATCGCGTTCTATTTTTTGAATTTTGCCTAATTGCTCTACTATTCCACTAAACATAATTATATTTTTGAGTTTTAAAGTGTAAAATTAGTAAAAAATTTGTGTAAAATTTTACTAAAAATTGTTTATTCTTTCATAGCATTTTCTACTTCATCTATGGTGATAGGAAGTCTCTTGCCAATCAGTCTGCAACCATTATCTGTTATTAATACATCATCTTCTAATCTTATACCACCGAAATCCAGATATTTTTCTACTTGATTATAATTAATAAATTCTGATAATTTATTTTCTGCTTTCCATTTTGCTATTAATGCAGGTATGAAATATATGCCAGGTTCATCAGTTACTACCATACCTGGTTTTAGTGTCCTAGCGAAGCGTAGTGAACCTGTACCGAATTCTGTAGAACGATTTAGTTCATTATCATAGCCGACATAGTTTTCGCCAAGATCTTCCATATCATGTACATCTAATCCTAACATATGACCAAGTCCATGAACAAAAAATAGTGTATGTGCACCCTTATCTACTGCTTCTTCTGCATTTCCTTTCATTAGTCCTAATTCTATAAGTCCACTAGCTATCACCTTAGCAGCTGCTAGATGAATATCCAAATATTTTTTCCCTGGTGCAGACATTTCTATTGTATTTTGATTTGCTCTACGAACAATTTCGTAAATTTCTTTTTGTTTTTGAGTAAATTTACCACTTACAGGTATTACTCTTGTATAGTCGCTAGCATAGAAGCTATTTGCCTGAGCACCAGCATCAGCTAATAAAAGTTGACCAGCTTGCATGATATTATTATGATTATGATTATGCAAGGTTTCACCATGTACAGATAATATAGTAGGAAAAGAAGGTCCTTCACCATACTGATAAGATATGCCATCCATCATACCTGCAATTTCCTGCTCTTTGATGCCAGGTTTAGCCATTTTGAATACGCACATATGCATTTTATAGCCTATCTCTGCAGCTATTTCCATTTCTTGGATTTCTTCTATACTTTTTATAGATCTTAGCGATACCACTGCTCTCACTAAGTCTATTGATGATTTAGTTTTTAATTCCTTTATTGGTATATTTAGTAACTCATTGAGTAATATTTTATTCTCAGCTCTATATGGTGGTAGAAAGTGAATGTCGCGATTTAGATTTAGTTGTTTTGATATAAATTCAAATAATTTATTAAATGGTAAAGCATTATTGACACCGACTTGGGCAGCTAGTTCTTTCATACTTGGCTGTGGTCCCATCCAGATGATATCATCTATATCTATATCATCACCAAAGATATATTCTTCTCCATTATCAAAATCTATTACTGCTGCTAGATTAGATAAATTTAAACCAAAGAAATATAGAAATGAGCTATCTTGTCTAAACTTGTATGTATTTGCTGGATAATTCATTGGAGATTCTGTATTACCTAGAAATAAGCCTATGCC
>LUZL01000208.1 GCA_001603615.1 Bacteroidales bacterium Bact_20
TTCACAATTTAATGAATATAAATATTGTAATGTTACCAATAATATAAAAACTTTTTATCCTGAATCTCCTGATTCATTGGGTATTCTTTTACAATATGAAGATTTACAGCTAGTATTTTGGAAAAATCCTAAATTAGAAATATTAAATTCAAATTATGAGTCTATTAAAACAATAAATGCAAATAGTGCTAAAGCTGTTTGCAATGGTAATATAATAAAATATAATGATTTTTCTGGTATAATAGACGAGTTTGTGATTCATGAGAATGGCATCAAAAACAATACATTATTAAATGACATTAATTGGATACTCAATGAAACTGATGAACAGGATTTTATATCATTTAAGCAATTTATTCCATTAAGCGATGAATATAAAATATTTAATAACAATAATTTAATTACAAATAATTTTGAAGGAGAGAGTTTCATTATAAAACGAATAAAAGATACTGTAGGATTTGTTTTTTCACCAATAATAATATATGATAATGGTATAAACGTAGAGCGAGTTTATGAACTTATCACAATACCAGAAAGTAAAATCACAGCAAAAGAAAAAGCTGAGTTAGATGCACATGTATTACAAGTAAAATATCAAATAATATTTGTAGATGGAGGTATAATAGTTTCAGTAATTATACCAATTAATTGGCTAAGAGATAATAATAGGGCATATCCAGTAGTAATAGATCCATCAGTAACGATAGGAACAGGAACTGGTACACAGAGGCAACCGTGGGGTATTTATTGGGGATACGAGAGGAGTGCAGCTATCTATCTGAGTAGTGAAATTGGTGCTACAGGTATCACTATTTCTACTGTAAAATGGAATGTTAGTACTGCTCAGTCTAGTGTAGTTCCATATATTTTACGGTTCAAAACCACAACTAATAGCACATTGTCAGCAGATACTTGGGCAAATATGACATCAGGATCTACACAAGTCAGTAATGGCACAAAATCTTTTTCATCAACAGGATGGGATGGTTTTACTGGTCTTAGTTATGGCTATGCTTCAAATAATCTTCTCGTCTTATGTGAATCTAATTATACTGGTACAGGAACTAGTTCCTATCCATATTTTTATTATACTAGTACTAGTGATAACAAGCATGAATATTGGTATCAAGATAATTCAGTACCTACAGGAACTGGATATGTGAGCACTTCTAGACCTAATATTTATATAGAATATACAACTTCTAACTGTTGCCTTGCGAGTAATCCATATGGCTCTGTAACAGCTCCTATAGATGGTGATGAAAGATTGATAACATCTTGTAATTATGCGGGAGAATACAGTAACATATATAATATAATAAATGGTAAAACTTATAAATTTCGAAGTTCAAATACATCAGATTGGCTTTCTTTAACTAATACTTCAAATACATGTTTGATAAGTGGAACTGGCGAAATTACTTGGACAGCGACATTCAGTGGAGATGTTCGTTTACACATTCATACAAACAATGCGTGTGGAACTGAAAATGTTTGTAGAAGCACATATATATCATGCGCAAGCTGTCCAGCTTCAGATTATTGTGGTATAGTAGATCACGGAGGAGACGATTGGACTATCAGCTCCAATACCACTGTTAGTGGAGAACATATAAATATAGGTACTTTTACTATAAATAGTGGAGTTACAGCTACAGTAAATCCTTCATGTCATTACTTCTATGTATCAGCAAATAATATAATTATTAATGGTACTATAGATGCTAATGGTGCTGGTGGATCAGGTGGTAGTGGAGGTAATTATGGTTATTTATGGGCTGAAGGCGGATATACAGATGGTAGAGGTATAACTTCATGTTGGAGCAAAGATGATTGCATAGGATTAGCTCAATACGGTGGTTATGGCGGTAGTGCTGGTACAGGTACTGGCAAGGGGAATGCAGGAGGAAATGGTGGCGCAGGTACTGGATCGAAACAAGAATGTGGTACTTTGGGTGATAATGGTGGACGTGTCGGTGGAGGAGCTGGTGGCAGCGGTGGTGGTGGCGGTAGCTATGGCGGTAGTGGAGGCATTGGTGGTAGTGGCGGTATTGGTGGTCCAGAAACAGGTTGTAGTGTTACATCTTGTTATACTTATTCTGTCGGTACTAGTGGCACTACTGGCACTACATCAGCTACATATGGTAGCCCAACAACTGAAACTATAGAATATGGATCTGGTGGCGGTGGTGCTGGTGGTGGTGGTAGAGGTGCTGTTACATTTAATATGTCTTTTAATGGGTCATGGACCATAGTCCTTTATGATAGCTATGGTGATGGTTGGGATAATGCTAAAGCAACAGTAAAAGTTAATGGCACAAATGTGTTGACAGATATTACTGTTCCAAGTGGTAGTTCTTCTACTTATAATTTCACTGCTTATAGTGGACAAGAAATTACTATTACATATACTCCTGGTAGTTATCCCAGTGAAAATTACTATTTCGTCTACACTCCTGGTGGTTATTTATATTATTTTTCTAGTCAACCACCAGCTTCAACTGTACAATTTACTTTACCTTTATCATCTATACAAGGTTATTCTGCTGGTGGAAATGGTGGAAATGGTGGTGGTGCTGTAAAATTAATTGCAAACAATGATTTAACTTGTACTGGCACTATTAATGCTAATGGTACCAATGGTGGTAAAGGTGGTGATGGAGGTAGAAATTCACAAGGTGTTGATTGCTGCGAAGATGGATCAGGTGGCTGTGATGAAGATACATATGCTGCTGCTGGTGGTGGTGGTGGTGGTGCAGGAGCCGGTTCAGGTGGAGGAGTTATGCTAAAATCTAACGGTACCCTAACTTTTACTGGTATTATAAATGCAAAAGGCGGCAATGGCGGACAAGGTGGCAGTGGCGGTTATTCTAATTGGGCTGATCTCGGCGTAGGAGCTCATCTAGGGGGTAAAGGTTCTGGCGGAGCTGGTGGTGGTGGGGGCAGAGTTAAAATTTTCGTTAATCCTTGCCAAAATAATATTATATCCGGTACTGTATCAGTTATAGGTGGAGAAGGTGGCGCAGTTGGTGATTTTGGTAAAGCTGGTACAGGCAATAATGGTAATAATGGATCTACAGGTACATATAATGTGATTGATCTTAGCATTTCTTTAACTGTATCTGCATCTGCAACACCATCTTCTATATGCTCTGGTTCTAGCACCACACTAACAGCAAGTGGAGCTAGCACTTATAGCTGGAGTACAGGTGGAAATGGAACATCTATTACAGTTACACCAAGTTCTACTACAACATACACTGTTACTGGAACGAGTGGCACTTGTTCATCTACTGCTACTGTAACAGTAACTGTAAATCCAACTCCTACTGTTACCGCATCAGCATCACCTTCTTCTATATGCTCTGGTTCTAGCACTACATTAACAGCAAGTGGAGCTAGCACTTATAGCTGGAGTACAGGTGGAAGTGGAACATCTATTATAGTAACACCAAGTTCTACTACAACATACACTGTTACAGGAACGAGTGGCACTTGTTCATCTACTGCTACTGTAACAGTAACTGTAAATCCAACTCCTACTGTTACCGCATCAGCATCACCTTCTTCTATATGCTCTGGTTCTAGCACTACATTAACAGCAAGTGGAGCTAGCACTTATAGCTGGAGTACAGGTGGAA
>LUZL01000209.1 GCA_001603615.1 Bacteroidales bacterium Bact_20
CATGTACCTATTTTAGAATATTTTCCTAAAAAAGCTATTGAGATTAATGTTTTTGGTACTTACCAATTAGTTAATTTAGCTATCAAATACCAAGCAGAAAAATTTATATTTATTTCTACTGATAAGGCTGTGAATCCTAGTAATATTATGGGAGCTAGCAAAAGAATGGCAGAGCTTTTAGTGAAATATTATAATAATCATTCTACTTTTACTCGTTTCATTACTACAAGGTTTGGCAACGTTTTAGGTAGTAATGGTTCTGTTTTAGAAATTTTTAAACAACAAATTGACAATGGTGGACCTATCACCGTCACCCATCCTGAGGTTACTAGATTTTTTATGACTATACCTGAGGCTTGTCGCCTTGTATTAGAAGCTGCTAGCATAGGTAATGGTGGCGAAATATTCTTGTTTAATATGGGAGAAAGAATTAAAATTTTAGATGTGGCTAAAACACTTATACAGCTTAGTGGACTAACTCTGGGCAAGGATATACAAATCAAATTTACTGGATTACGTCCTGGTGAAAAAATGACTGAAGAATTATTAACGGATTATTCAAAAGATTTAGTTACTAAAAATAAAAATGTGCTTATTTCTTCTGAAAATATTGGTGATTTAAATGAAAAAGTAAGCTTGATTTTTGATTTTTTACAAAATTATAATCATTTATCTAATGATGAAATTGTTAAAAATATTCAAAAAATCGTACCAGAATATAAAAGTATGAATAGTTTTTATTCTCTCTCTTAATTAAAATTTTTTAAATTATATATGAAAATTTATTATTTCTATTCTCCAGAAAATTTTTGTTACATTGCAGTGCAATCTTCACGGTTGACAATTAAAAATTTAAATAAACTTTTATGGCTATTTGGGAATGATTCATTCTACATCGATTCAGATGAGCTAAAGGGAGATTTTGTCTGTACATATCCAGAATTGATTACTCCATGGTGTACTAATGCTGTAGAGATTACTAAAAATATAGGCATAGATACTATCTCTAGAATGGAAACGCTTACTCCTTTTAATAAATCTAAACATGTCTATTATGATCCTATGATACAGACTATTATCTCTAATCCTGGTCAGAATATTTTTAAAATTAAAAGACAAAAAGAACAAATCAAATTAATTGAAGATATTGAAAAATATAATATTGAAGCTGGCTTAGCTCTCTCTAAATATGAAATCAATTATTTAAAAGATGTGAGTGAATCACTAGGTAGACCGCTAACTGATAGTGAAGTGTATGGCTTTGCACAGGTAAACTCTGAACATTGTAGACATAAAATTTTTAATGGTATTTTTATTATTGATGGTGTAGAAAAAAAACAGTCTCTTTTTGATTTGATAAAAGCTACTACTAAGGCTAATCCTGGTAGGGTTATCTCTGCTTATAGTGATAATGTAGCATTTATAGAAGTTGGTAAAGCTAAGATTTTTACTCCACTGAGAGGCGATATACCATCATCATTTATAGAATATGACGAAGATATTGTTTATTCTCTTAAAGCAGAAACTCACAATTTCCCTACTACTGTAGAACCTTTTTATGGTGCAGCTACTGGTAGTGGTGGTGAGATACGTGATAGAATGGCTGGTGGCATAGGTAGCATTCCTCTAGTAGGTACTGCTGTCTATATGGTGGCAGGTACTAAAGATTTTATTGATGAAAAAAATGTTAATAAACATGATAAAGGGCGTTTCTTGTATCATAATCCTGTAGATATCCTCATAAAAGCTTCTAATGGTGCTTCTGATTTTGGTAATAAATTTGGTCAACCTCTTATCTGTGGCAGTTTATATACATTTGAGCAAAAAATAAATAATCAGCTTATTGCTTACGATAAAGTAATAATGCTGGCTGGTGGTATTGGCTATGCTCTCAAAAAATATGCTCATAAAAAAACTGTGCGTCCAGGACAATCTGTTCTGATGATGGGCGGAGATAATTATAGAATCGGTATGGGCGGCGGTGCTGTATCATCAGTAGCTACCGGTAAATACCAAAATAGCATAGAGAGAAATGCTGTACAACGTGCTAATCCAGAAATGCAAAAACGAGTTTTTAATGTCGTTCGCTCTCTTTCTGAAAATAATGCTAATCCTATCATTTCTATTCATGATCATGGTGCTGGTGGTCATCTCAATTGTTTTGCTGAATTATTAAATCCTATTGGTGGCGAGATTAATATAGATGCCTTACCTTTAGGTGACCCATCTCTCTCTGATAAAGAAATTATCTGCAATGAATCTCAAGAACGAATGGGACTCGTCGTAGATAATGGTAATTATGCAAAAATAGAAAAAATAGCTCTGAGAGAACGTGCCCCTATCTATAAAGTAGGTAAAATTTATCCTAATAATTCCATATGCTTCATTGGTAAAGATAATAGAAAACCTTTTGACTTGAGATTTGACTTTTTATTTGGTAAAACTCCTAAAACTATCATTAGAGATAATTCTATAAAAACAACATTTATAAATCCTAAATATGATCTAAAAAATTTTGAGATTTATTTAGAAAAAGTGTTGTCTAATGAGGCTGTGGCTTGTAAAGACTGGTTAACAAATAAAGTTGATAGAAGTGTTACTGGTAGAGTAGCTCTTCAACAAACTTGTGGCAAAATTCAGTTACCTCTTAATAATCTGGGGATCACTGCATTAGATTATTCTAGCAATACAGGTATAGCTTTTAGCATAGGACATGCTCCTAATGTGGCCGTTATAGATCCTGCTAAAGCAAGTAGATTAGCTGTAGCTGAAGCTTTAACAAATATTGTCTGGGTGCCTATTAGAAATGGATTAGAAGGTATATCTCTGAGTGCTAACTGGATGTGGCCTTCTGGTCTACCTGGTGAAGATGCCCGTTTGTATGAGGCTGTTAAATCTCTTAGCGACTTTTGTAAAGAGTTAAAAATAAATGTCCCTACAGGTAAAGATTCTTTGTCTCTATCTCAAAATTATCCTGATGGTTCTATAGTCAAAGGTCCCGGTACTGTGATAGTAACTGCTAGCGGTGTTACTGATGATTTTACTGGAGTTGTTACTCCAGATATCAAAGATGTCAAAAATTCTTCTCTTATTTATATAAATTTTTCTGCTATGCCTCCAACCTTGGGTGGTAGTATCTTTTATCAAGAGCTTGGTGACATTGGTAATAATCCCCCCGACATTGCTAATGTAGAGTATTTTAAACGTACTTTTAATGTTTTGCAAGAACTTATTAAACAAAATTTGATCTTGGCTGGTCATGATATCAGTGCTGGTGGTTTGATAACTACTCTTTTCGAAATGACTTTTACTAATCCAGACATTGGTTTAGATATCAATCTATCATCTATGCCATATGATGATATTATTCAAATATTATTCTCTGAGAATCCTGGTGTAGTTATTCAGGTTTCTGATGTTAAAGAAGTAATTAATAAATTGTATCAAGCTGAAATACAATATTTCCCTATTGGTAATGTTATTGACAAAAGAGAGCTGAAAATTATTAAATATCAAACATATGAGCATTTCGATATAGATAGATGCAGAGATTTATGGTATAAAAAATCTTATTTATACGATTTGCGTCAAACAGCTAATAATAAAGCTAAAGATAGATACGATAATTATAAAAATCAACCATTAAATTTTATTTTTCCTAAAATATCATTACCAACAAAATTACCCAATAATAAAAATAAACTTAAGCCCAAAGCTGCTATTATAAGGGAACAAGGAGTAAATGGTGATAGAGAAATGGCTTATTGTCTTTATTTAGCTGGTTTTGATGTCATAGATATTCATATGACAGATATAATAGAAGGCAGAATAAGCTTAGATGATATTTCATTTATAGTTTATGTAGGTGGTTTCAGTAATTCTGATGTTTTAGGCTCTGCTAAAGGATGGGCAGCTAATTTTTTGTATAATGAAAATGCAAAATTAGAATTAGATAAATTTTATAGTAGACAAGATACTTTGAGTTTGGGTGTTTGCAATGGCTGTCAGTTAATGGTTCATCTGGGATTGCTATCAGATAGCAAAGATAACAAACCTCGTATGGAGTGGAATGATAGTAAAAAATTTGAAAGTAATTTTATCACAGTAGATATTAAAGAATCAAACTCAGTATTATTAAAACCTCTTGTCGGCTCTAGACTTGGAGTATGGGTAGCGCATGGAGAGGGTAAATTTATTCTCCCAGGTAATGAAAATGATTATAACATTGCTATGAAATATTCATATCACGACTATCCAGCTAATCCTAATGGTTCTGATTATGATACAGCAGCTATCACCTCTGCTGATGGCAGACACCTCGCTATGATGCCACATTTAGAAAGATCCATTTTTAGCTGGCAATGGCCTTATTATCCAAATAATATGCAAAAATCAAAATTTACTCCATGGATAATGGCTTTTATGAGTGCTTATGAATGGATACAAGGCGTGGAATAGATAATAAATAGTTTATTTAATTTAAAGTATACAGGAGTACCTTTTCTTGTGAGTTTTCAAATTAATAGTTATGATAAATTAATTTAATATGTTATTTCATTTTTTAGCCCCCAAAAAAAATTTACAAATCATTTCCCAATGCGGATTTTATTAAACCAGATGGATGAGTTTTGAGCTAATCTAGTGTTTTTGTTGGAAAAGGAATAACTTTTTTGTATAAAAATATTGCATGTTTATTTTTATAAAGTAAATTAATGAATATTTTTGAATAAATATCTATTTAATTTACTTTTCTTTGTCAGCCACACAAAGAAAAGTAACAAAAGAAAAGTCTCCGCGAGGGAAATGATTTGATAAAACTAGATGGATGAGTTTTGAGCTAAATAAAAGTTTAGATGGGAGATAAAAAGCTAGATGAAAGAAAGTATTTGGAGAGTTATTTTTAGAAAGTAAATTATTTAATATTTTTTTAATCAGGATTATATTTCGGTTTTATTTTAAATTTCCTAATTTTAAAATTATCCTTTTCTCCAGTCATAATCATTGTACTTTCTGGCATACAAATAGAAGTGGGTATACCCTCAAATGCTATGTCCTTGATATATAATGTTTTATAATTTTTCAATCCTTTGCTTTTTTTCATTACAGGAAAATTAAATCCATTATCAGACCGGAATTTCATACATTCTATTTCTTTTGATGACAACGGTTTTAGTTTATTGCGTTTTATTATTAATGGAAATTCATTTAAAAATATTGTTTGATCTGTCTCCAATTCCATTAACTTAACTATATTATAATACTTTGATGAAATATAACAGCTATACATACAAAGTCTGTGATAACCTTTATAATATAATATAGAATGCCAAGATGAATAAAATTCATAATCATATTGACCAAAATATAATTCATTAGTTGTAGTATCAAATGAAATAATTTCATTACTAGTTATCGCATTTTTTTTACTTTTCATTTTAGAAAAATCTTGTATTATAGCATAATCATTGCAATTAAATTTAGGTTGCGTGTCATAAGTTCTGATCTCGTATCTATCTTTTATTTTTGTAGAGATTAAAATTGTATCTCCATTCCTATAATAATATGCTGTATCTATTAAGGGATAGCTTGGTAAATCTCCTACAAAACTCACAGTGCAGATGCTATCCGATATGAATTCTATGTGTCCTAGTCCACCTCTGCCATAATAGTTTGTACCAATGACTTGACTATAAATAATGACATTTTGTAAAAAAATAAAAATTAAAATAAAAAATTTTGACTTCATCTAGAGATTTTTATTATTAATGGTTCATCACGAAAACAATTTATTCTTTGTAATCCCATATCACGCGTGTATCTAGCCAATGTATAAAAATGTTTTTCTTTTTTAGCCTTTTTCATTACTGGAAAATAATGATTATTGTATATCCAGCACCATTGCTGTGCTTCATTACTAATAGGTATTAGCTTATTACTTTTTATTTTTAAAGGAAACTCATTAAGAATTAATATATAATTCCTAGATGCTAAAGCAACATTAAACTTTATAGCAAAAAAATTTGAATTTATGATGGGGTGATATGGCTCATTTATAAGGAATTTACCTCCATACCAAAAATCAAAAAATAATATTTCTCCATATTCTAGTGGTGGTTGCAAATCATTAAATACTATTTGTTTATTTAAAGTATCATAAGGTAAAATGAATTGCTGTGTTATCATATATTTGGTATCACTCACTTTTTTATATCTCCTTATAATCACTGGTTTACCATTTAACACAGGTATAGCACTATCGGATGTTACTATTGAATATTTTTCTTTTATTTTAGTTGATAGCCACATAGTGTCATTTGATTGTCTATAAAATATAGTATCATCTATATTAAATCCTTGACCAACAGAATTTATACAAAGTATACCTATAGAGTCATTAATGAGTTCTAATCTACCAAATCTGTTTGCACCATAGTATAAACTCTGACCTTGCAAAGATCCTAACTGATTAAAAATTAACAAAATAAAAACCCAAATTATTTTTTTCAAAATCTTGAATGTTAATTTTTTATTTTAAAAAACAACTTTTAGACTCACATAAATTTTATTTACATAAAATTTATTTAAGTAAATGCTAAAACAAAAGTAAAAATAATTTTATACAAAAAAATTAAAAATTGAGCCATTTTATCTAATTACGTTCAACTTTTTCGTGATTACTTCGTTGTTATTTTCAATTCTAATAAGATATGTACCATTAGGTATCTGCGAAACATTTAATTTTATGTTATTGTTAATTAATGTTTGTGAAAAAACAACCTGCCCCAACATATTAATAATGGAGATTTTAGAATTTTCAGCATTTTCAATAATAACAATATCAGAAGCAGGATTTGGATAAATATTAAGTTTATTTATATCCTTGTTTTCAACCAAATTGTTTATACTTACAGTTACAATCCAGTCTTGATTTGTCACACCATCTTCTGCAATTATATTATAAGTTACAGGATTTGTGAAATCATTTGTAGTAACACCAGATTGCTGTAACACACTACCAATATATGCAGTGGCACCTGGTGAGAGTGTAAAAGTAGCTATAAGTGATGAGAGATCTGTTCCATATTCTACTTCAATATCAACAGTATGATTTATATTATCAATCACAGCATTATCTGTTTGTTGTGGAAAACTGTAAGATAATATATCCGTTTCTGTATTAATGATTAATTTCACTACCCAGTAGTCGAAACTTCCATGATTACCAGATACATCTCCATTATTGGAATATGCATAACCAGCTACGATAAATCCTTCATCACTTGTCTGTTGAATGGAGCTTGCACAATCAATATTCGACCCTCCGAGGCATTTTTGCCACTGGATATCTCCTGAACTGTCAAGTTTCACTACCCAATAGTCATAATATCCATGATTTCCAAACACATTACAGTCGTAGGATTGTGTGTAACCAGCCACAATAAATCCTTCATCACTTGTCTGCTGAATGGAATATGCCAAATCTGGATTTGTTCCACCGAGGCATTTTTGCCATTGGATATATCCATAACTGTCAAGTTTAACTATCCAATAGTCATAACCTCCATGATTTCCTGATACATCCCCGTCATTGGAGTGTGTGGTACCAGCTACGATAAATCCTTCATCACTTGTCTGTTGAATGGAGCTTGCACCATCAATATTCGACCCTCCGAGGCATTTTTGCCACTGGATAGTTCCTAAACTGTTAAGTTTCACTACCCAAAAGTCTGTATATCCATGGTTTACAGATACATCTCCATTATTGGAATATGTTTCACCAGCCACAATAAATCCTTCATCACTTGTCTGCTGAATGGAATATGCAAAATCTGTATTTGTTCCTCCGAGGCATTTTTGCCATTGGATATCTCCTAAACTGCCAAGTTTCACTACCCAATAATCATAATCTCCATGATTTCCTGTTACATCCCCGTCATTGGACTTTGTGTAGCCTGCTACAATAAATCCACTATCATTTGTCTGCTGGATTGAGGTTGCAAAATCCCAATCTGTTCCGCCAAGGCATTTAGTCCATAAAGTATCACCAGAACTGTCAAGTTTCACTACCCAATAATCATAACTTCCATGATTTCCTGACACATCTCCGTTATTGGACTCTGTGTAACCAGCCACAATAAATCCATTATCATTTGTCTGCTGGATTGAGGTTGCATAATCATCACTTGTTCCGCCTAGGCATTTTTGCCACTGAATATTACCTAAATAATTAAGTTTCACAACCCAATAATCAAAATTACCATGATTTCCCGACACATTACC
>LUZL01000210.1 GCA_001603615.1 Bacteroidales bacterium Bact_20
CCTGAGCCTCTAGCTGCATCTACTTCTATGTAATTGGCGATATATTCTGCAGTATCTTTGGGAAAGCCTAAAGATATGAGCATATTTGCCATTTGTTTTTCGAAATCTTCTGGGGATTTATATCTCTCTTTAGTAATAGCATTTAGCTTTGCTTCATCTATAGTAGCACGAGGTTTAAATCCATCATACCAGATATCAAAAGCTTCTAATGGTCGTCCCAGTCTATTTTCTATCACTTTGCCTATATCTTGCAATATTGGTGATGATAAAAATGTAATAAATAGTTTCTCTACCTCATCAAATGATAGCTCCATTACTCCATCAAACGATAACTCAATGTAATTTTTATATTCTGGGTAGTATGTGTCCATTTCTTTAATAGCGTGGAAATTATTTAACCACACTTGATATCTCTGTGTGTTTTCTTGTGTGTAATTAATTTTATTACCATTATCAAATAAAATATTATTCTGGGGGTCCCATTGGTATAAATTATTATTTATCATCTCTTTGGGAATAGTCTGATCTATTATATGTTTCATTATTTCATATATAGTTTTTTGATATTTCAATCCATCCTGATTGGCATAATAAGTTTTTAATTTATCGCGTAGGCCCCAATGGGAGATTAGTACATCTGATGAATCAAATATTTTGTTGCCTTTATCGTCAACTATATTTCCCATATAAATATTGTAAGAGGCTATGTAGTTTTCAGCTTTTGCTAAAGTCTGAGTGAGATTCTGTTGTTTATCTGCCGGTATTCGCGAAGTAAACATATCACCTAATCGAGCATAGCCCCATTGGCGTGGCGTCCATTTCATCCCTTCTTTATTTTTCTCTTCTAGTGTGTAATATGGGAAATTCAGTCTGATGACAAAGGCTATTTTATTCTTAAAAAAATCATCAGTTATATGGGCCATAGGATCATAGCTGCCAAACATCTCATCTAAAAAATGTAATGGACCAGTATCCTCATCAAAATTTTTTCTCAGATCAAGTAAAATTTGTAAACTATTGCCATATAAAGATTCAAAATAAAAACTTAATCTATCAAAGGCTATATCTAATTCATCTCCACTGGGAATAAATGAATTTTTACAAAATTCTTTGAAATCATCTTTGGTGCCATCTTCACTATACCATAGCTTAGCTACTTGGTCTACGCCCTTTTTTATTCTTATACTGTCGGTAGTTCCATACTTATTTATTAGAGTATCCTGAACGTTTTTTACGTCATTGTCACTCAAATATGGATATTTACTTTGCTTCTTGTCACAACTAACTGTGCTAAGTAATATTGAAATCATAATTGTAAAAATTAAAAACTTTTTCATAATTTTTTTGTTTTATGCAAATATATAATAAATTTATTTAGTTTGTTAATGGTTAAAGAAAAATTTGATACTTTTTTATATTTTATAGTGTGTGAAAAATTCTATATAAAACATTCAATATATTTATTTTTTGAGTATAGAAATAGTTAAAAAATTTTCTCATATGTTCTAAAATTTTAAATATTAAAATTTTAGCTTTAATTTTGCAATAAAATTATTAATTATGTATAAAAAATCATTCATTTTGTATTTTGTTATTTCTTTGTTTTTTTTCGAATTATATTCGCAATCTAAAATATCTCAAGGAACTACTTATCCATTAACTAGTGATTTAAACATTATATCTTTTTCCGTATTATCAGATAATAATGCTATATTTTTTTCTAAAACTTTAGATTCATATAAACTAGAATTGATAGATACTAAGAAATTATCAATATCTAAATCACTAGTCATACCAAATAAAATAAAGGCAGGTGGCTACTCTTATCAGGTTTCTTATTTAAATTCTTTTCTAATTAATGATAGTTTATATGTTTTTTATAAATTATTTGATAGAAGCAAAAAAGGTAATGCTCTATGGTATAATATCTATGATTGCAAAACATTATCTATGGTACATGATTATGCTGAGGTAGCTTTTTATGAATTTGATTCTAGAGAAAAAATGCTTGCTGGTGAATTTGGAATATTCACTAACCCTGAAAAATCATATTTTTTGATTTCTCAGCCTATAGCTCGCCATCCTTATGAGAGAGAAAAATTTAAATATATTGCTGTAGATAAAAATTTTAACAAGATATGGGAAAATGAAATAGATTTTAAATTTATTGATAAAAATTATTCTATCAGTCAAATAACTATAGATAATATGGCTAATGCATTTATTTTGCTTTTTAATAATAGCAATAATTCATATTTGCTATATTCTTTTACTAATAATGGTGAAATAATTAAAAATATTAATTTATCTTCTATAATTGATGCTAACTGCTTAGCTCCTAAATTATATAGTGTGGATAATAATACTTTTTTGATAAGTTTTGTTGGCGATATTAATAATGAAAATATAGACAAAATAACTATGTATATATTTGATAATCAATTATATACATTTAAAAAATATACTAATATTCCCCTTACTAAAGATTTTTTAGCTTTAGAATATCTTAATATTAAAAATGAAAAAGTAATTAGTAATAAAGGGGAAAAATCTATTGATGAACTTGCGTTTCATATAGATACTATCTTTTTTTTAAATAATAATTATTGGATTATCGGTGAGAAACGTTTTATCTATCAAAATGAATATACACTCAATGACCCACAAACTGGTACTCAGAGGACTAATGTAAGCGATAATTATATTGCTCAAAATATTTATGTGATTCAGCTAGATGATAATGGACAGTTGGTTTGGAATAAAAAAATTAATAAAAATCAATATACAAGTAATAAAAATATATCTTTGCTATTGGGTTATTCTTTTAATGTTATTAATGATAAATTACAATTTATTTTTAATGATAATGTGTCAAATAATAATGATAATTACAATACATTACTTGCTACTTTTGCTGGTGATGAAGCTTGTGTTACTTTAGCTGTGATAGATAAGATAGGCAATATCAATCGTAATACTATCCTTACATATAAAGATATTAACGGTTCTATTATACCTCGTTTATCTGCGATACAGCTTAATAATAATTTATTTTTAACAGTGGCTCCACTACGTAAATCTATTAATCAATTTACAAGTATCAAAGAATTTTATTTTACAAATTTTAAAATTCAATAAAAATTTTTAAAAACAGGCGTTCAGACAATAATAGTCAGAACCGCAGATTCTCATATGATTTAACTGATGGACTATGATTTATAAAAAAAGTAATGAAAAAATCATGATAAATCATTATAATGATAATAAAATTAGTTGTTCAGACAATAAACGAAATAATTTATTAATATGATAAAATATGAATACCAATATTCTGATATAACAGAAAAAATAATTGGATGTGCAATGGAAGTACATAAAGCATTAGGTAATGGGTTTCAAGAAGTAATATATCAAAGGGCATTAGAAATAGAATTTATAAATCAAGGGTTATCTTTTGAGAGAGAAAAAGATATGCCAGTGTATTATAAAGGTAATCAGATCGGCATGCGACGTGTAGATTTTCTGGTAGAAGGGATAATATCGGTAGAAATAAAAGCAATAAGTATGTTAGAAAATATACAACTCGCACAAGCAATAAATTATTTAGAAGCATATGATTTAGAAATCGGACTATTGATAAATTTTGGTGCTAAAAGTTTAGAATTTAAAAGAGTTATAAATCAAAAATTTAAACAAAACCAGCAAAGGGTTAATTAATAAAAATTTCAGCACAGCAGGTTCCCATATGATTTAACTGATGGACTATGATTTATAAAAAAAATGAAAAAATCATGATAAATCACAATAATCATAATAAAATCAGTGGTTCAGACAATAGACAAAGTTTACCAATTATAAAATTCAATAATATTTAAAAAAAATTTTTTCATTTTAAAAAATTGTGTTAATTTTGCAACACAATAAAATCATTCCCTAGTAGCTCAGTTGGTTAGAGCATCTGACTGTTAATCAGAGGGTCGTAGGTTCAAGTCCTACCTGGGGAGCTTCTTTAT
>LUZL01000211.1 GCA_001603615.1 Bacteroidales bacterium Bact_20
CTTATTAGAAAATAGAGATTTATACATTATACAAAATCCTATATTTTATGAAATAATCAGAAATACATGGGTTAAAACTGCTTATCCACAGATGCTAACACACCCATATACTGCAGAATTTTTATTTTTGTTATCTAAAAGTAAAAATATAAAAAAAGTATTAGAAATTGGTACTTTCACGGGCTTTACTACAATATTATTTGCTACAAGTACAGATAATGATGCTCTCATCTATACAATAGAAAAGCATAGAGAATACGAAGAATTGATCAACGAACATATAGCTTTAGCTAATGTACAAGATAAAATTAAAATTTTTTGGGGCGAAGCATTAGATGTCTTATCTATTTTAAACGATAAATTTGACCTGATTTATGTTGATGCTGATAAAGTAAATTATCCTAAATATTTGGAGTTATGCATAGAATTATTAAATAAAGATGGTATATTGGCATTTGATAATGTGGATTGGTATGGAAATATCCATAATAATGCAAAAGATAAAAAAACTATGACTATAAAGGAATTAAAAATTAAAGCTGAAGAATTGCAAATAATAAATCCCACACTATTAAAGGAAATGACATTGCCTATAGGAGATGGAATACTTTTGATACAAAAATTAAATTTTTAAATTTTTATAAAATTTATTTTTAAAGATATTTTTTTAATGTAACTTTGCAAAAAAAATTGTGGAACCCAAGGTCGGAATATATAGCGGAAATGCTTCTAGAACATTAGCTGAGAGTATAGCAAGCAATTATGGTATTTCAGTAGGCAAAACAACTTTTACCAAATTTGCCGATGGAGAATTTCAAGTGAGTTTCGATGAAACTATTAGAGGAAAAGAAGTATTTATTGTACAGTCTACTTTTCCACCTGTTGATAATTTGTTTGAACTTTTGCTAATGATAGATGCAGCTAAAAGAGCATCTGCTAAGCATATTTATGCTGTTATTCCTTATTTTGGTTTTGCTAGGCAAGATAGAAAGGATAAACCTAGAGTAGCTATAGGTTCTAAACTTGTAGCAGATTTATTACAAGCTGCTGGTACTACTCATATAATAACTATGGACTTACATGCTGATCAATTACAAGGTTTTTTTAATATACCAGTAGATCATCTTTTTGCCTCTAGTATTTTTTATGATTATATCAAGGGTCTGAATATTCCTAATATTGTAGTTACTTCTCCAGACACAGGTGGTACTAAAAGAGCTAATGTGTATGCTAAAGCTTTCAATTGTGATATGGCTATTTGCTATAAGCAAAGAGAAAAAGCAAATCAAATTTCAGATATGGTATTAATAGGTGATGTGAAAGATAAAAATGTTATTATTTTTGATGATATTGTAGATACTGCAGGTTCATTGATCAAGGCTGCTAATTTGATGAAAGAAAAAGGTGCATTATCTATTAGAGCAGTTTGTACTCATGCTTTGCTAAGTAACGATGCTATAGGAAAAATTGATAATAGTGTTATTGATCAATTGATAGTAACTGACACTATACCTTTAAAAAAGAACTCTGATAAAATCGTAGTTTTATCAGTAGCTAAAATTTTTGCTGAAGTAATAAAAAGGAATATTCAATGTGAATCTATAAGTTCATTTTTTGATTTTAATCCTTTTTTGTAATTTTTTAAACCAATTTAAAAAAAATATAGATTATGAAAGTACTTTCTATTAGTGGCTCCCCAAGAGAGAGCGTAGGGAAGAAAGACGCAAAACAATTGCGAAAAAAAGGCTTTGTGCCTTGTGTAATGTATGGTGGCGAAAAACAAGTTTTATTTTATTTAGAAGAAAATAAACTCACGCCTATACTAAATGCAAAAGAACCCATTACTATAGACATAAACATAGATGGGCATATATATCATTGTATTATCCAAGATCTACAGTTTCATCCTTTAACAGATAAGGTGATACATATAGATTTTATTGAAATGAATGAAAATAAACCTATTACAATGACTATACCAATAAATTTTGTAGGTGAGTCTATAGGTGTAAAGCGTGGTGGCAAGATGGATGTAAAAATCAAAAAATTGCTCGTGAGAGCTCTTCCTAGCAAAATGCCTTCATCTATAAATGTAGATATTTCTAAAATGGATGTTGGAGATAATATTCGTATTCGTGACATTGTAAATGATGAATATCAAATTTTGAACCCTCCTCATCTGATGATCGCAAAAGTTATTTATACTAGAGCTACTCTTGCAAGTAATTTAGAAGGTGATATTTAAACTGAAAATAAGATAAAAATTTATTTTAAAAAAGAGAAGTCCATTATTTTGGACTTCTTTTTTTTATGAGTTATACATCTATTCCTAATACTGATCTAGCAAGTAACCCTATAAAAAATGAAAGTAAAGCTACCCCCATACTTATAAAAACCATGTTAGTAAAACGTTTTCTAAAACTTAAATCTTGAACTACAGAAATGTAATACGTAAAGATAGCAATTATTAAAACTCCCATTACTAGAGTTATAGACAATGAAATATATGGATTAATAGGGAAAAAAAATGGTAAAATAATTAATATAACAGTAATTAAGTATGCAATGCCTGTATAAATAGAAGCTAATGTAGGGTTTTTGTCATTATTTTCAGTTTTAGTAGATATATATTCTGAGGCTGCCATAGACAATGCAGCAGCTATACCAGTTATCAATCCACCAAGAGATATTAATTTATTATTTTGCATAGCAAAAGTAAAACCAGTAAGTGTACCTGTGAGCTCTACTAATGCATCATTCATACCTAATACTATGGAGCCTACATATTTTAATCTATCTTCATTTATTAATTTTATTAATTCATCCTCATGCTTTTCCTCATCGTCTAATAATAATTTAATCTCTGGATATTTTTTTTCTAATTCTTTATAATTTTGCTGTGCTATATTTTCAGCTTTTTCCATTAATTTCAAAACAAAGGTAATTCCAAAAAATAATTCTAATATGCTTAATAATTTGATTTTAATTTTATTTGGTTTTATATCTTTTTTTGTTATTTTTTTTAAAATATTATAATGTTTTAATTCTTCATCTGCAATTTTAGATAAAAGCTCCCTATTTTCTTTGTTTCTTTGGGCTAGCTTTTTATACATTAAATGTCCATTTATTTCTTCTTTTTGTGCTTTTATGGCTGCTTTATCTTGAGACATAAATAAAAAATTTTTTACAAAATTAATTAATATAATTTATCATTGAAAAAATTTTATTTATTAATCAATATTTTACATTATTGTAAAATATTAATAGTATTAAGTATCTATTAAAATGAATATCTTGCTATTAATAAATAAATATTATAATGTAGTAAAAAAATTAAACCTAAAAAATTTTCTATTTAATATAAATTTTTAATTTTGCTGATTGGATTGTATATAAACACTTATGAATTCATATACTATTATTAATAATATTTTTAAATCATATTTGCGAAATTATTTTAATCTAAATGTAGAAATAGATAATCAGCAATTAATCTTTCATAGATTAATGAAACTTTTATCTATGACAAAGTATGGGAAGCAGTTTAATATCAATATTGACACCAATTACGAAGAATTTAAAACATCTGTACCTATAAATAGATATGATGATTTAAAAGATATGATAGCTGCTATGATGAATGGAGAGTCTGATATTTTAATACCAGGTAAGGTAGTTAAATTTGCTAAATCTAGTGGTACTACATCAGATCAGAGTAAGTTTATACCAATAACTGATGCAATGATGAATGAAAATCATTTCGCAGGTGGTAGTAGTATGATATATTATTACTTAAATGCTAATCCAGATTCTAAAATGCTAAAGGGGAAACATTTAGTTATATTTGGTTCATTAGAAAAGCAAACTTATGCCACAATTGGAGATTTATCAGCACATATTTCATTAAATCTACCATATTTTGCTAAAGCTAAACGTATTCCTAAAGTAGATTTAGTATGGAATAATGAATGGGAGAGTAAATTTAAAACTATAGCAGATTATTCAGTTAATAAAAACGTTACTGCTATGTATGGCGTTCCCTCATGGTGTTTGAAATCTATTGAGCATGTTTTATCTATCAAAAATGTTAATAATATATATGAAATATGGCCAGATTTTGAAGTATATTTTCATGGTGGTGTAAATATAGAACCATATTTACCTTTGTATAAAAAAATTTTTAATGATAAACTACCAATTCTATGGGAAACATATAATGCTAGTGAAGGATTTTTCGCCACTCAGGATACATTAAATAATGAAGGTATGCGTTTACTTACTTCTATAGGAGTTTTTTATGAATTTATTGATTTTCAAGATTTTGTTGCTGACAAAATGAATACGATAACTTTAGAAGAAGTGGAACTCAATAAAAATTATGTTTTAGTCATTTCTGCACTTAATGGTTTATGGAGATATATAGTAGGTGACGTCATACAGTTTACAACTATTAAACCATATAGACTAAAAATCACAGGTCGTACTTCTCAATTTATCAATATAGCAGGTGAAGAAGTAATGATAGATAATATTGAAAAAGCTATTACACAAGCTTGCCAAATAGAACATTGTTCTGTGAATGAATACACCGTTTTTGCTGATGGACCAGACCAAAACAATAGATTCTTTCATCATTGGATAATAGAGTTTAATGAACTTCCTACTGATTATATTTCTTTTAGAAATACTCTAGATGAACAATTGCAATATGTTAATTCAGATTATGCAGCTAAAAGATATAATGACCTGATATTGGCTCCTATTCATATCACCGTAGCACCTAAAAATTCATTTTATAATTGGTTAAAAAGTAAAAACAAAATAGGTGGTCAGAATAAAGTACCTCGTGTAGCTAAAAATTATACTATGGTTACTGAATTATTAAATATTATCGGTAATGATTATAAAATAATATGAAAAATAAAATTGCGTGGTTTTTATTTTTGATTTTATCACCTATTTTTATCTTTTCGCAAGGGAAACTTGAGCTCATAGATAGTGTTAGCATACAAGGTAATATTAGGAAAGTATTGCCCCTCGATAAAGAATATCTAATTGGTATAACTACAGATGGCAGATTATGTAAGTGGAAAATAGATGGCAATAATTTGACAATTTTAACTAGTGAATTTATTTATAGTTATTCAGACAATTTGTTTTTTTTATCACCTTTTAAAATTGGAGTTTTTTTACCTGAAGCTAATAACATTAATATTTATGATAAAAATTTGCAACTGCTGAGCTCCTTATCTTTGAATGGCATCATTAATAGTTCTGTAAAGAAAGTATTTTCTGGCAATTATGAAAGCTTTATTATCTGGGATAATAACGATGAATTAACTAATATTTCATATCAAGGTAATAGAATATGGACATATGATATTAAAACTTTTGGTATACATAATATAATGGATTTACATATTGAAATTATAGATAAAAATATAGCAGTATTATTGCCAAAGAAATTATTAATAATTTTTAATCCAGATATGGTACCCATACAAATATTAGAAACTAATTATAATGCTATTAAATTTTTTGCAAATTATTTATTAGCTGTAGAAAACCAACAAATAATAAAGCTATTACGCTTAAAAGATTTTATACCAATATTTATTTCTAGTACTAAAATGCCTATAATAGATGTAGAGTCTAATAAAGATATATTAATGACTTTGACTTTAGAAAAAATTTATTTGTGGGAATATAAAAATCAGTAATTAGCTAAAAAAGCTAAAATATCTGAAATCAAAAAGATTTATTTTACTTTTAAAATATAATTATGTTTAAAAAATTTTTATTAATTTTGTATAAAAAATGGATTTTGATGTATTACTCTCTGAAATAGAAATCAAAATTAGAGAGTTAATACAACAAAATAGAGAGTTAAGAAATGCTGTGACAAATTTAAAAAAAGAAAATGAGACGCTTGGTAGAGAAAATATTGAGTTAAAAAATGAATTAATGAATAAAGATAAAGAAATAGTTAATATAAAAGTAGCAAAAATAATTGAAGATAAAGGCGTTAATGACCAAGCAACTCGTTATATCAAAAAGATGATAAATCGTATTGATAAATGTATAGCAATGCTAAAAGAGTAATGTAAAATGGAGGAAACTATTAATATCAATGTTAGTTTAGGTGGAATAGCTATACCTCTGAAAGTAAATGTAAGTGATGAGGCTAATATTAGAAAAATAGTAAAAAATCTTGATGAGCAATTAATAATATACTCTCGCAAATATACAGGACAAAATTTACAAACTCTTTTGTCTATGCTTCTGATAGAGCAAGCTATCACTTTATCAAAATTACAGCAAGAACATCTTTTTGTAGAGGAAGAATTAGGTGGTAGATTGGAGCAATTAAAATCTTTATTAGATACAGAAATATAATTTATATAATTATTTTGCTCTAAAAAATGTCATAGCTTTCTAAAAAAACTCTTTTTTTTAATTTTAAAATTAAAAAAAATTAAAAAGTGAATTGAAATTAACTAACTAAAAAAAGATAAAACTATGACAAATGTAGTGTTTTTGGTGATAGAAATAGCTGTATTAGCTATTGGTATAGCAGCCTGGTATATAATAATTAAGCGTAATGCTTTAAAAAAACGTGATAGTATATTACAAGAAGCTCAAAAACAAGCAGAGGTATTAAAGCAAGAAAAAATACTTGAAGCTAAAGAAAAATCTCTTCAATATAAAACCAGAGCAGAAGAAGAGATACAACAAAAAACTAAAAAACTTGATGCATTAGAAAATAAACTATTGCAACAAGATATCATGATAAAACAAAAAAATGAAGAGCTGCAAAAGAAAATAAAAGAATATAATCAACAAAAAGAACAATTAATCAAAGATCAAGCTGCTCTTAATGAAAAAAGTATAAAAACTGATGAAATACTTAAAGAATATCAACAACAATTAGAAAGAATAGCAGGATTAACAGCTGAACAAGCACGTGCAGAGCTTATAGAATCTATGAAAGAAGATGCTAGAATACAAGTAAGTAATTATGTAAAAAATCTTGTAGATGAAGCTCGTATGCAAGCAGAAGATGAATCTAGAAAAATCATCATAGAAACTATTCAACGCACTGCTACTGAATATTCATCAGAAGCAGCAGTAAGTACTTTTCCAATATCTGGTGATGATATGAAAGGAAGAATAATAGGAAGAGATGGTAGGAATATTAAAACTTTAGAAGCTGCCACTGGTGTTGAAATTATCATTGATGATACACCAGATTTGATATTATTGTCTTCTTTTGATCCTGTGCGAAGAGAAATAGCTAGATTATCATTAGAAATGCTAGTATCTGATGGACGTATTCAACCAGCTCGTATAGAAGAAGTAGTAGCTAAAGTAAAAAAACAAATAGAACAAGAGATAATGAAAGTGGGTAAAGATACACTTATAGACTTAGGTATTACTAATATGCATCAAGATCTTATTAGATTAATAGGTAAAATGAAATATCGTACTTCTTTTGGGCAAAATTTACTTTCTCATAGCAAAGAAGTAGCTATGATGTGTGCTACAATGGCTGCGGAGCTAGGTCTTAATCCAAAATTGGCTAAAAGAGCAGGTCTATTACATGATATTGGTAAAGTTCCTGATAATGAACCTGAATTACCACACGCTATTTTAGGAATGAAATTAGCTGAAAAATATAAAGAACATCCTGACGTCATTAATGCTATAGGTGCTCATCATGATGAGGTAGAAGCTACTAGCTTTTTAGCTCCAATAGTACAAGTATGCGACGCTATCAGTGGTGCTAGACCAGGTGCTCGTAGAGATGTGATAGATGCTTACATTACTCGTATTAAAGAATTAGAAAATATTGCTCAAAATTATAATGGTGTTCAAAAATCATTTGCTATACAAGCTGGTAGAGAAATACGTGTTATCGTATCCGCTGATCAGATTTCAGACACAGAAGCTTTTCAGTTATCTATGGACTTGAGTAAAAAAATTGAAAATTCTTTAACTTATCCTGGACAAATTAAAGTGACTGTTATTAGAGAAACTAGAGCTGTTTCTTTTGCTAAATAATAAAATATTTTTTTTAAAAAAATTATGAGTTCTGATAAATTAATTATTGATTATAAAAATTTGAAATTAGCTATAATTGATATTTTCTCTACTATAGGAATGAGTAGAGATGATGCAGAATTAGTAGCTGATGTGTTAGTAGAGGCTGAGCTGCGTGGTATACCATCACATGGGTTAGTAAGAGTAAAAGATTACTTAGGTCTATGGCAAAAAAATAGACTAAATATTAATGCAATACCTAAAATAGTTAATGAAAGTATATCTACAGGCTTGGTAGATGGTGATAATGGACTAGGAATGATTAGTGGCAATTTTGCTATGAATGTAGCTATTTCAAAAGCGCAGAATGCAGGTTGTGGTATAGTAGTAGTGAATAATTCTAATCATTTCGGTATAGCTGGATATTATGCTATCAAAGCAGTAGAACACGATATGATAGGCATCGCTATGACTAATGCTAATCCCACAGTGGCTCCTACATTTTCTAAGCAAGCTATGCTAGGAACCAATCCTATCGCTTTTGCCATGCCCACTAAAAATGAATCGGTTTTTTTAGCTGATTTTGCTACTGTTCCTATAGCTCGTGGTAAAGTAGAATTGATTGAAAAACAAGGAAAAACAGTCCCCTCTGGTATGCTGCAAACTGCCGATGGTATTCCTACAACAGATCCATCTGTTTTGAGGCAAAAGGGAACTATTTTACCTTTAGGTGGAGATTATGAACATGCTGGTTATAAAGGATATTGCTTGACTGCTATAGTAGATATTTTGTCAGCAATTTTGTCTGGAGCTAATTTTGGAAATTTTGTACCTCCACAGGTCAGTTATCTTCCTGATAAAGATTATTACCCTGGCAAAGGATTGGGACATTTTTTTGCAGCTATTAAGCTAGATGCCTTCAGACCAGCAAATGAGATAAAAGAATATATGGATTTATGGATACGTAGCATGAGATCTGCTACTCCTGTAGATCCTAAACAACCAGTTTTGATACCAAATGATCCAGAAATAGAAAAATCTAATTTTCATAAAAAAAATGGTATACCTGTTTTACCTGAAGTAATAATTGAACTCAAAAATGTATTAAATGAATTAAACATACCAATACCTGACAAATTGTCTATAATTTAATTAAGGCAAGAATTTTGACTATGACCTAAAAAAATATTTGTATGAAAGAGAAAGATATTTTGAATAATGAAGAATTAAATTCTGAAAATAAAGAAGAAATCAATATAGAAACAACAGAAAAAGAAATCAACGACGATATCCTGAAACAATTGGACGACTTACAAAAAAATAATGATGAACTAAATGATAAGTATATAAGATTATGTGCTGAGTTTGATAATTATAAAAAAAGAACTAGTAAAGAAAAATTGACCTTGATAGATACTGCAAATATGCAATTGATTATAGACCTTTTGCCTATAATAGATGATATAGAAAGAGGGTTAGAGGCTATAGATAAAAACCAGACTTTAGACTCTATTGCAGAAGCATATAAATTAATTTATCAAAAATTTCTAAATATTTTGAAAAAATATAATGTAGAAGAAATAAATCCTATAAATGAAGCATTTAATGTAGAATTACACGAAGCTGTTAGTACTATTGATGGACCACCAGAAAAGAAAAATATGGTAGCTGAGGTTCTCGCAAAAGGATATTTATTAAACTT
>LUZL01000212.1 GCA_001603615.1 Bacteroidales bacterium Bact_20
AGCATTGAGTGATAATATTCCCTACATAGATGGTTATCACTGGCTCTTTTATCAAGGTATAGAATCTTTTAAACTTTTTACTAAACTAACCAATCTCTCAATAGAATATGACGAACAATGGATTAAAAGCAATAATTACGATAAAATATCTTTGATAGGAATGAGTGGAGCTGGCAAAACTACTGCTGGCAAGCAATTAGCAAAAAAATTGAATTATAAATTCATAGATATTGATGAGCTAATAGAAAAGAAAGTGAATAAATCTATATCAAAAATATTTCTAGATGAAGGAGAAGATTTTTTTCGCCAATTAGAAACTCAAATATTAGAGGAGATAATGAAAAATCACAAAATAGTGGTATCAACTGGCGGTGGTATTATTAAAAATACCAAAAATAGAGAAATTCTAAAAAATAATTTCTTTAATATTCTGTTGTATGTAAATGTAGGTGTAGCATTGCAGAGATTGAATGATAATAAAACTAGACCACTACTATCCGGTAATCCGGAAGCTAAATGGCAGAAAATATGGGTTGAAAGGCAGTTGTTATATTATCAAACTGCAGATTATATAATTAATTCCGACAAAAATAATATGGATTTTGTTTATGAAGATATCAAGGAAATCATTAAAAAATAATATAACTTTTTCTTTATTAGGTTCTAAAAGTATAATCATACGTCATTTATTGATTTCACTTTTTCATGATAATGTTGTGATATTGAGGAATGTACAATTTTGTGATGATGTAGTAGCAGCTATCAATCTTTTGAAATCTTATGGGAAAATTATAGATATTTTAGATGATAATACGATTAAAATTTCAGGTAAAATAAATAAATTACCAGAAGAGATATACTGCGGTGAGTCTGCTACCTTGCTCAGAATGATAATACCTATACACCATAGCTTACAAAATATAGGAAAATATTACGGAGACAAAACTTTGCTAAATCGCAATTTCAGCGATCTAAAAATTATGTTTTCATCACTGGGGTTGATATTTAGTAGTGACTCATTTCTAAATGACAATATTACATTACCTTTCACCGTAATTGGGAAATTAAACTCTCAGGATAATTATACCATAATAGCAGACAAAAGCTCTCAAGCAGTATCGGGCTTACTAATATCTCGTAGTTTTCATAATATACCTTCAGAAATTTATTGTGCAGAATTAGTGAGTGCACCCTATGTATATTTGACAGCAGATATTATTAATATGTATGGAGAGATGATAAACTATAATGATAAAACTTTTAAAATAACTCCAAATAAATTACTGACAAGGTCTAATGATTATTTCATAGAAGGAGATTGGTCATTAGGTGCTATGATATTAGCTTTAGGGTTAACTGTAGATAGTTGTGAAGTGAAAAATTTAACCACTCATTCCTCACAACCAGATAGTAAAATTTTAAAACTTTTTGATAGCATATCAATTAATTATGAAATAGATAATAAAAATAAAAGCATTATTACTCATAGACAAATCTATGATGGTTATACTTACGACATTACAGATACACCAGATTTAGCACCAGCACTGATGATATTGGCTGCTAATGCGAATAGCCCCTCTAAACTAAGTGGCGTAAAACGTTTGATAAATAAAGAAAGTAATAGAGCTAGCACATTATCAGATATTTTTATAAAGCTTGGCGGTAGATTAGAAGTAATAGATGAAAATACATGGTTTATTTATCCTTCACAGATACATGGAGGTGAAATATATACCTATAATGACCATCGTGTGGCTATGCTTGGAATATTTTTAGGATTATTATCTAATGAAGAAGTAAAGATAAATGGATGGGAATGTATCAGTAAATCATATGCAATAAAACATTGCAATGTTTGAAAATAATAATTTAATACAATAAAAAAAGGAAGCTGAGCTTCCTTTTTTTATTAAATCATTATTCTGGATGAATCGCCTCTACAGGACAAACTTCAGCACAAGAACCACAATCAGTGCAAAGTTCTGGATCTATTTTATAAATATCTCCTGGAGAAATAGCCTCTGCAGGACATTCATCTATGCATGAACCACATGCTGTGCAATCATCAGTAATTACGTATGCCATAATTTTTTGTTTTTTTGTTTTGCAAAAGTAAGAATTTTTTATTAACTAAAAATATTATCACAAATAATTAATATTAAAAAAAAGCTTATAACTAAGGCTAGTCCTAATAATATCCTTTTATTCATAACAACTTTGATATTAATCAATGATATTTTTGTATTTTTACATGTGTATATAGTTATTTATAAAATAATTAGATAGTAAGACGTGTAAAAAAGTAAAAAATATTAATCACATTCTTTTCACAGTTAAATTTTGAGATTTAACTGTGAAAAGATGACAAATAATTTAAAATTTTACTTTGAAATAAAATATTATTAATTAGCTCTACCGTGGCATTGTTTGTATTTTTTGCCACTACCACAAGGACAAGGATCATTACGACCCACTTTTTGAGATTTGTAAGGTTCGCTAGCTACAGCCACTGAAGAGGGATCATTATATTCCTGATGTTGTTGACTAGATTGCGAGGTTCCTATGGGAGCATTATAATCTCTGCCTGTTTTGTAATTTCTAGATTTAGTAGTACGTTTCACCTGATCTGTTTCTTGAACCTTATCTTCTGCCACAGGCACTCTGCCTATACAGAGAGCTCTCACTACCTCTAAATATATTTTGTTTAATAATTGATCAAAAAGTTGAGCACCTTCTATTTTATAAATTAATAATGGATCTTTTTGCTCATAAACAGCAGCATTAACACTTTGTTTCAAATCATCCATTTCTCTCAAGTGATCCATCCAAGCTTTGTCAATAATAGAAAATGTAACGAACTGCTCTATGCTTTTCATCAATTCTAACCCTTGAGTTAGATAAGATTTCTTAAGAGGAGCAATGATAGTAAATTGATTTTTACCGTCAGAATAAGGTACAGCGACATTTTCGTAACGTTTACCAGCATTTTCATAAATTTCTTTAATCAATGGATAAGTCTTCTCTGCATAGAAATGACGTTTATCTACATAAGTATTATATGCAATATTAAATAATTCATCAGACAAAGTAGATGCCCTATCAGACAAGAAACGTTTTTCATCAAAAGGAGATTCTAAGCCAAAAGTCTGTAAGCAAGCCATGCTAAAAGATTCAAAATCATTTTGATCTTGATAAACTTCAACTAAATCATTAGCAACTTTTTTAAACATTTGCACAATATCAGCGTCAAGTTTTTCACCATAAAGAGCATTCCTACGCATATTATAAATTATAGTTCTCTGAGAATTCATCACATCATCATATTCTAGTAAACGCTTACGAATAGAGAAATTATTTTCTTCTACTTTCTTTTGAGCACGTTCAATAGATCTAGTAATCATAGGATGCTGAATAACTTCACCTTCTTTATAGCCAATTCTATCAAGGACTTTAATCATTCTATCACTACCAAAAAGACGCATAAGATCATC
>LUZL01000213.1 GCA_001603615.1 Bacteroidales bacterium Bact_20
CTATACCATTTATTATCACCTTGGCCTCGTCCTTGAGTTTGATTCCATGTGTAAAAAAGTACCATCGTATCTGAATCTATATTTTGCCAATAATTACTTGCTTCTTTATTTGTTGATTCTGTTGTATCAATTTTTTTAATTTCTATGTTCATTACGATTTTATTTATTAATTTTGCAAAAATATTTTAAATTTATTTTTTAGTAAAAATTATTATTAAGATAAAAAATTAAAAAAAGAATAGGAGAGAATGCAAAATAAAATTTTAGTTAAAGAAGAGATTTCCAAAGACGACATTCTTAAAACATTATACTTACTAAAAGCTCAAGATATAGTTACGATTAACATGAAAACAATCCCAAATACTTTTTGTGATTATTTCATCGTGGCTCATGGTACATCTCCTTTACAAATTAGAAGTATAGCCGAAAATTTAGTTGATGATCTACGCCAGCAATATCATTATCGTCCTCATCATATTGAAGGTTTGCAAAATGCAGAATGGATATTAATAGATTATGATGATATTATCATTCATATATTTTTGGAGCAGTCGCGTAGGTTTTATGATTTAGAAAATTTATGGGCAGATACTGAAATAGAAAAATATGAAGAGCTTTTATAATAATATTATTAGTTTTTAGTTTAATTTGAAAATTAAAATTGTGAGAAAAAAAATATGGCAAAGAATTCAAAACCGATAAGAAATAATAGATCATTTTACTGGGTGTATATAATTATAATTATAATTTTTGTTGTATTATTCTTTTATACTCCTGACAATACACAAACAGAAGAAATTAGTTGGTTTAAATTAGAAGAATTAATTAAGCAAAAAAATGTTGAAAAAATTGAGGTAGTAAACTATGAGTATGCTATAGTTTATCCTAAAAAGCAAGTACAAGAACAAACTGAGAAAAAGAATAATATTTTTTCTTCTCCTGTTGCTCCAGAGTTAATTTATAAATATCCATTTATCAGTCCAGAATATTTTGAAAAACAACTTTACGAAACTATTTATAGTTGTATACAGAATGATACTATTGGTAAGTCACCTGCTGAAAAAGAGAAAATTATTCAGTCATATCAAATACCTGTTACAGCTAAAAAAATAAGAAATTACTGGGGAGATATTTTTGGGTGGATTATTACTTTCGCATTAATAATACTTTTATGGTTTTTCATTGCTAGATCTTTGACTAGAAATGCTCCAGGAGGTGGTGTCTTTAATGTTGGTAAGTCTAAACCTAAAGTGGTAGAAGGTGATAAAAAAATTGATGTTACTTTTAAAGATGTAGCTGGTTTAGATGAGGCAAAGGTGGAAGTGCAGGAGATTATAGAATTTCTTAAAAATCCATCTAAATTTACTAAATTAGGTGGTAAAATACCTAAAGGTGTATTACTAGTTGGCCCTCCGGGTACTGGAAAAACTTTATTAGCTAAAGCTGTAGCAGGAGAGGCTGGTGTACCATTTTTATCTATGAGTGGTAGTGAATTTGTGGAAATGTTTGTAGGTGTAGGTGCTGCCAGAGTGAGAGATCTTTTCGAGCAAGCAAAGGCTAAAGCTCCTTGTATTATTTTCATAGATGAGATAGATGCTATTGGTAGAGCTAGAGGCAAAACTTTAATTACCAGTGCTAATGATGAGCGTGAGAGTACTCTCAATCAATTATTAGCTGAGATGGACGGCTTCAGCCCTAATGTAGGTATCATTGTGATGGCTGCTACTAATAGAGCCGATGTACTTGATAAAGCTCTTCTGCGTGCTGGTCGTTTTGATAGAATGATATATGTAGATCTACCAGAATTAAAAGAAAGAGAAGAAATTTTTAAAGTTCATCTGAGACCATTAAAATTATCTAATGATGTAGATGTTAAGATATTATCTCGTCAGACACCTGGTTTCTCAGGAGCAGATATAGCAAATGTATGCAATGAAGCAGCTCTGATAGCAGCTCGCAAAAATAAAAATGCAGTTGATATGTCAGATTTCAATGATGCTATAGATCGTATTATCGGCGGTTTAGAAAAACGTAATAAAATTATTACTCCTGAAGAGAAAAAAATTATCGCTTTTCATGAGTCTGGACATGCTACTGTTAGCTGGTTTCTGCAATATGCACATCCTTTAGTGAAAGTATCTGTGGTACCTCGTGGTAAAGCTCTTGGTGCTGCTTGGTATTTACCAACCGAAAGGAATATTATTACTAAAGTGCAATTACTGCATGAAATGGCTTCTGCTCTGGGTGGTAGAGTTTCTGAACAAATATTCTTCGGTGATGTGAGTAGCGGTGCTATGAATGATTTAGAAATTGTTACTAAACAAGCTTATGCTGCTGTTACTTATTATGGATTTTCTGAAGAAATTGGTACTCTTAGTTTCTATAATTCTCAACCTGATGAATTCTATGGTTATCAAAAACCTTATAGTGAAAAAACTGCTGAAAAAATAGATGAAGAAGCTAAAAAACTTGTGAATGATGCTTATAAATTAGCTTTTGATATTATCTCTAATCATAAAGAACAGCTAAGTCAGATAGCTCAGCAATTGCTTAAAAAAGAAGTAATATTTAGAGAAGATGTAGAAGCTATTTTAGGAAAACGCCCTTGGCCAGATCCTGAAAGTGAAATATTTGTAGAACCAGAAAATAACAATAATGGATCAGATACTACTATCACAGATAATAATGCAGATAACAAAGAAAATTTAAACAACGAAGATATTCAAAATTCTTAATTATTAACACTATTTTTTATGGCAGATGAAGTTAGAAATAAAAAATTTTCTGATCTTCCTAAAAGATCTTTGTCTGCTATTATTTATGGTGTTTTGTGGATTATTGCTATTTATTTCGGTGGATGGGTATTAAGTGTAGTTACTTATTTATTCTTTTCTATAGCCGCTTGGGAACTAATAAAATTGCTTAATAGTGATTTGAAAGAAAAAAAATTATTTACTATCTCGGCAGCTATTACACTATTTTTATTGATAATATCTCAATTATTAATTTATTTTAAATTTAGAGATTTATCATTTTTAAATTTTACTTTTAGCAATTTTGCTAATATAGGATCTTTTATGTCTCTTTTAGTCTTGCCACTTTTTATTATCTTACTATTAGAAACAGTATTTTTGTTATTTTTTTCTAAATCATCAATAAATAATTTTTTGAAATTTTTGTCTTTTTTATTTTTTTGGATAATAATACCAATTATTTCTGTACAATTTTTAAACACTTTTAATTATTTATTAGTAACCATTGTAACTATTTGGGTATTTGATACTATGGCATATGTGATGGGAGTTTTGTTAGGTAAACATACGCTAGCTAAAGGTATTTCACCTAAAAAAACTACTGAAGGCGTAATATATGGAGCTATATTAACCTATATTATTTTTATTATATATTTCAGTTTTATTGAGAAAAGAGCAGATTTATATTGGATAGTAGCTATTATACCATTTTTAGCTACCATTGGTGATCTCTTAGAGTCTAAGCTTAAACGTGAAATCGGAGTTAAAGATAGTGGAAATATACTACCAGGTCATGGCGGTATGCTTGATAGACTAGATAGTATTTTATTTACTGTTCCTTTTGTGACTTTAGTTTATTTAGTAATAATTTTATTTTAGAAGTTTATGGGTAAAGGCATTCATCCTAGTGGTTATAATAACATCGCAGTTAGTATTATTATTTTTTCTTTATTAGCTGCGGGATTATCTTTGCTCCCAATATATCTTTTTATTAAAATATTAGCTGTAATTTCTGCTGTAATATTAATTCTATGGGTAATTTTATTTTTTAGAAAACCTAAAAATGTTGTGGCATCTCCTCTAGATGATGAAATTTATTCTCCTGCTTTTGGTGAAGTAGTAGTCGTAGAAAAAATATTTGATGATAAATATTTCAATGAAGAACGCATACAGCTTTCTATTTTTATGAGTATGTCTAGTATTCATTTAAATTTTATGCCTTGCAATGGTATATTAATCAAAAAAGAACATCAAAAGGGGCATAATTATCATGCTCGCAAAGCTAAAGCTTCTATGCTAAATGAAATGTCTACCTTGATTATACAATCAAATACTGGCAAACAATTGCTAATGAGACAAATTGCAGGTGCTATGGCTCGTAGAGTTGTAACTTTTATTAATGAGAATGAATCTGCTAAAGCTGGTGATACTATTGGTGTAATTCGTTTTGGTAGTCGCGTAGATCTTCTTTTACCTATAGATACAGACATCTATGTGAAGCTTGGCGATAAGGTAAAAGGTGGATGGACAATAATAGGAAAATTGAAATATTGATTTTTTACTATTATTTTTGTAAAAAATTAGTAATAATATGCTTATAAATACTCTTAAAGACTCATTAAATGATTTTTTTCACAATTTTAATTTATCACCAGATGAGTTAAAGATATCTTCTACAGAGCCACCACACACAGGTGATTTCACATTTTATCTTTTCCCTTTGCTAAAAAAAACTAAATTAAATCCTGAACAACTCGCTAATGCTATAACTCAGATTCTATATGATAAAAAGATCATTGGAAACCACGAGATTATTAAAGGCTTTCTAAATGTTAGCTTATCGGATGATTTTTTATTAAATTATTTTCAGAATAATAAACAACAAATTTTTAATTTTCCTAAAATAGGTCATAATAAAACTGTAATTGTAGAGTTTTGCTCTCCTAATGCTAATAAACCACTACATCTCGGGCACCTGCGTAATATTTTTTTAGGAACAGCTGTTAGTAATATTTTACAAGAGCTGGGCTACAATGTTATCAGAGCTAATCTGATAAACAATAGAGGCATACATATTTGCAAAAGTATGTTAGCTTATCAGAAATGGTTTAGCAACGAAACTCCTGAAAATACTAATACCAAAGGTGATCATTTGGTAGGTAAATATTACGTGGCTTTTGAAAATGAGCTTAGGAAACAAATAGAGCAATTGATATCTGGTGGGATGAGTAAAGATGAAGCAATGAAAAATGCTCCTATTATGCTAGAAGCTTATGAATTGCTTAGAAAATGGGAGGCTGGAGATGCAGATGTTATTAAACTGTGGCAAAAACTTAATAATTGGGTCATAGATGGTTTTAATCAGACATTAAAAAGATTAAATGTCGATTTTGATGTAGTAGATCTAGAAAGTGAAATTTATCAATACGGCAAGCAAATTATTTTATCTGCTTTTCAGAATGGATTAGTTCACAGAGATGAGTCTGGTGCTATATTTATTGATTTGTCTGATGATGGTTTAGATAAAAAAATCTTGTTACGTAGTGATGGTACCTCCATGTATATCACACAAGACATAGGAATCGCTGTGTATCGTTATCAGAAATTTTTTCCTGATGAAATGATTTATGTCGTTGGTAATGAACAGGATTATCATTTCAAAGTACTTAAATCTATTCTAAAAAAACTAAACTATACGTGGGCAGAGATAATTGATCACTATAACTACGGAATGGTAGAGCTCCCCGAAGGTAAAATGAAATCTCGCGAAGGCACTGTAGTAGATGCTGATGATCTATTAGATGAATTAAAAAATTTAGCTTTGCAAACTGCAGCTGAATCAGGTAAATTAGCTAATCTCTCAAAGGATGAATTAGAAAAAATCTTTGAACAAATAGGTCAAGGTGCTATTAGATATTTTATCCTAAAGGTAGATAGCAAAAAAAATATATTATATGATCCAAAAGCATCATTAGATTTTAATGGTAATACTGGGCCATTTATTCAGTATACTTTCGCTCGTATTAATTCTTTATTATCTAAAAAAGGAATTTCTATAGATAGTGCTGCTGAGCTTTACTATGAGAATAATGCTGTTAATGATTATGAGAGAAAATTACTTTTTGAGTTATTAAATTATAATAACCTAATAGTAGATGCTGGAAACTATAAAAAGCCAGAACTTATTGCTAACTATGTATATAGACTTGCAGATAAATACAATAGCTTTTATCAAAATATACCTGTTTTGTCGGAGTCTGATAAAGACATTCAAAATATGAGATTATGCTTATCTGCACATACTGCTATGGTCATAAAGCATGCATTAAATTTACTTGGTATTGAAACACCAGAAAAAATGTAATAACAATTATATTTAATAATAATCATTAAAAAAAAGTGAGGGACTATTTATTAATATGTCCCTCACAAAAGTAATTATTTCAATTATTATAAAATCTAATATCTATGAGACTGCATAGCTTTTTTCTTTGTGTGGTAGAGCTTTAGGCTCATTAGGTTGTTCTATAGCTTTCACTACTAGCTCAGCGATATCTAGAACATCTAATCGTCTGTCTCTTACAAAAGTTTTTTTGCATAGAGGACAAGCTGTTACTAAAATATCTGGATTAAATTTGTCAAAGTAAGTCATTGCATTGTGAGTCATTATATTTTTAGCATCTCCAGTGAGGTTTATACCACCTAAGCCAGCACCACAGCATATAGCTTTGTCTTTGTCTTTGCTTTTTTGCAGTGGTATCCTATGAGAGTAATGTTCTATAACATCTCTAGGCTCTTGATATATGTTCATCCCTCTACCTAGTTCGCAAGGATCATGGTAGATAACAGTATTATTTAGTTTAGTATCTGGCAATTTTTTCTGATCTATTAATTCTTTTATATAATTAGCATGGAATTTTATATTTATATCTGGCAACATATAATCTTCCTTAAAAACTTTATAGCAATAAGGGCAAGAAAGAATTAGATTTTTAGCACCTGAGGCTTTTATTAACTCAGTATTTTTTTCTATTAATTGAGCAGCAGAATCATACTGTCCTGCTAGCATCAATGGTCTACCACAGCATATAGATTTATCTTCATCCATGAACCATACTTTTTCGCCAGCATAATCAAATATTTTAGCCATAGATTTCTTAATTCCTGGCGTGAGGTGAGTCATACAGCCAGCGAAATAGATAGTGTCTGCACTTTGCTGTTCAGGTTTTTGAGTATAGGAATATGAGAAAGTAAGAGGCTTACTAGCTTTTATACGTAGAGCTGTGCGTAAATCATTGAGATTTAGGTGTACAGGACACTCTACTTGACATCTACCACATATCAGGCAGCCAAATAGTGGCTTCTCTGCATCTTCTTTATTTCTAATGAATTGTAGAAAATAAACTGATTGTACATCAGAAATACCAGCATCATATAATTGACAAGCATCTAAGCATACTCCACATCTAGAGCAAGAATACAATTGTATCTGTGCGTAGCTTTCCCAATTTTTCTTAGTTTTTATGCCAGCATTACGAAGAAAAATATAATATATCTCTGTAGGTATATGCATGTATCTAGAAAAGGGAAGTGCTATAAAAAAGAAACATAATGCAAATGAATATAACCACCAGCTACTTTGATATATTACAGGATTGTTTGCAATATTGCCAATCCATGCACCAGTTGTATTTGTCAAAAAACTTCCATTGTGATATACTGCTGCACTGCAACTCTCTGCAAATAATCTAAGTGGGAAAATAGCCCATAATGAATATAAAGCTACCTTGTCTAGAGGTTTTAGTTTGGTAGTATGTTTCATACCAAAGATTTTTTTATAAAACCTTTTAGTTATAGCCAGAGCTACACCTACCAAGATAAATAGTAACAAGAAATCCATTACTGCAGCAAAAATTTGAGCAGTAGTAGTAGCATGTACAGGCTCGAAATATCTGAAAAATATTGCATAATAAAAGGGGAAATTAAATCCACCTTTGGCTACTACCACTTCTAAATGGCCTATTACTATTAATAAAAACCAGCCAAATGCTAAACTCATATGCATGTAGCCTAGCACTGGATTTTTTTTGAATATACTAGCATGTAATAAACCATCATTTATAGAATCATAAATAGCTCTCCATACTTTTTTTGTTCCCCAGAATTTTTTAAATCTAACTTTATCAAATCTAGATAATTTAGTGTACCATCTCACATAGAGATAAATGAGATATGCGAATAAAAAAATCATTCCTATCAAAAAAGGATATTGGAAATATGTTTTCATAGTGCTGTCATTTTATATTTTAGAATATTTTTTTTGATACTCATCACTACATTACGTAGTTGGATATCTCGTGGACATACAAGAGTACATTTGCCGCAAAGCATACATTTCTCTAGCTCTTTTTCTAAACTTTCTATTTCTCCTCTTCTAAGAAGTAAACTAATGCGTCTAACATTGAAAGTAGTATGATTGCCAGCACTACAGCTTGCAGTACAGCAGCCACAGCTTATGCACCATTGGAATGAAGTCTCTTCTTGTAAAACTTTATTTAGCAAGTTTAAATCTAATTTATCATAATCTATATGTAAATGTTTAACTTTTATAAAATCTAGATCACCCATAATTAACTATTATTTAATTTATTTTATAAAATTTCTATGCTCATAGGAATTAATTAGCATTAATAAAAGAGAGTACAGATAGAGCTGTTCCTCTAGCATGATCTAATGTTTCACCTACAGACATTGGGCCGATAGATGTGCCAGCGAGGAAGATACCTTCTTTAGAAGTTAAATTTCTCAAGTCATGAGGATTTCTAGGGCTAAAAAATCCATGTTCATTCACTTCTAAGCCATTATGATATTTAAATTGTTTAGAAAAGTCAGAAGCTTCCATACCTACCATTAGTACTATCATGTCAGCACTCATTTGTAATGGTTTACCGATGAGAGTGTCCTCAGCTTTTATTTGAATTCTCTTATCCATCATTTCACTAGCTTCAGAGAGTCTACCACGTACAAATTGGATATTATAATCTCTCTGTGCACTTAAATATAAATCCTCAAACAATAAGCCGTACATACGTAGATCTATGTAAAAACAGAAAATTTCAGCTGAAGGTAAGAATTTTTTAGTTTCTATAGCTTGTTTGATGGCAGTTACACAGCATAGTCGTGAGCAATAGGTGTTGCCTACTTTAGCATCTCGTGAGCCTACACAATGGATAAAACCAATACGTTCAGGTACTTTGCCACTAGGAGTTTTAATATCTTTATTTTTAAACATTTGCTCTAATTGCACTGAAGTAATAACATTCTCATAAATACCATAACCAAATTCTTCTTTTAGTCGAGCATCAAAAGTATTGTAACCTGTAGCTATGACTATCGCATCTGCAGGAATAGAAATACCAT
>LUZL01000214.1 GCA_001603615.1 Bacteroidales bacterium Bact_20
TCACTGCACCGAGAATAGAACATGTAGAGAATTTAAGTATAGAATAATTGTTTGAAATAAAAGTGTAAAGTAACAAACATTTTTTAAATGTTTTAAACAGTATATGATATTTTACTTATTCTAAAATATTCATACCACGCTTGTCTATCCGAAGATGCTAGATTTAACATTCTACCAGTATTACTAATAACTTCATCTGAGAGATATTTGCTCCTCACCACATACCACATAATGTAGTTTTGCAAGTATTTAGTAGCTACTCCTCTGAATTTACCATATATCCATTTGGTAAAATTCTCTGATTTAGCCTTTACTGTAGCAGTGTTGTAGATACCTCGCTTTTTTTTCTTTGTTCCCACTATCTCTTTGTGCTTAATTTTGCTCTTTCTAATATGTCTAAATGCACTTTTAGCACTTGTACATATCACGGTATCTTCGTTTATTCTGGGTTTTAGAAATTTCTCTATGTCCTCAGTTCTTACTTTCTTATCTTCAGTGTTTCTAAACAGAATATTACCACTTCTATCCGTAGCAACTATTACAGCTACCTTTTTGGGCTTTTTTCTTAAAGCTTGTTTCATTTCTTTAGCACTAGAATACTTTCTACCTTTCTCTGAATAATCCATTAGCAGTTCGTCTATTTCTACTATGCCAAAAAAGTTCACGTTTTTATCAAAACTTTTCAAAGCTGCCAATATTTTGTGCCTCCATGTGAAGCTAGTACCAAGACTGATGCCTACTTCTTTGGCACAAGCTCTTAGACTTTTACCTGCAACCATGCAACGAATGTATTCTAGCATTTGCTGATGTTTTTGCATACGATATACGAAAGTGCCAGTAGTTACTCTGAATTGTCTGCCACAGTGTCTGCAAAGATAATTTTGTATTCCTTTTTGTTTGCCATTTCTAACGATATGGTTGCTATGGCAGTTTGGACAAAGTGGTGGAGTGCTTTGAAGTTTTAGACCTTGGTAATCTACCACGTCACCTTCGTTTTGTAATAGGAAATCGTAGAGATTATCATAGAAAGCTTTTGAGTTTTCCTTACTCAGAGCCACATGGTCGTTGATGTTATTAACTAAAGTCTTCATAAATACTAATTTTGGGGCAAATATAATAAATAATTTTAATATGATATAAATATCATATATTATTTGAAACATAAATAAAATCTTAGATTTTATTAAAACGGATAATCTAATACCAATAATATCGTCGTGTTATTTTTCCAATTTTTATCTCTATATCCTCCTATTTTATACGCTCCACCTATACCTATTGAATAAAATGGTGTCTGTAATATATTAGAAATATTCATACCTACTTCTCCATATCCATATTTTGCTGTAGGAATTTTGCTTTTGTAATGTTCCTGTATATTTTTATTTATATCTCCAATATGAAAAGATATGAATGGCGTAAAATAAGGATTTGAGTATCTTGCTATTTTAATTTTATTTGATGAATATCTTATATGTGCTGTTGCGAATTGTGATGCAAAAAATCTATTTGCTTCTATAATTTGAAATATATATGGTGAACTTACTGCAAAAAATTCATATTTACTTATAGGACTATACGTAAGTGATATGGGAGGATCTCCAAAAATTGTACCTACTTCTATATTTATTCCCATTCTCCCAGAAAAATTCATTTTATGTTGCCATTCAAATTTAAAAGCTAATAAATGGTTAATTTTATTTAATTTATCAATATTAAATCTATAATATCCATAAATATTATTTGTTTCTATATCATAATATGGTAATATATTCGTTGGTGTTTTTATCCATTTTGTTTTTGCGTTATATTGCAGTCTTAGTTCTACAGATTTATAATCATAATCGTTAGTAGTAATAAATATATTATTTTCTTCCCATCCGAAATTATAATCTGGATTGAAAAGTAATTGATTAGTACTTAGTTTTAATGATAATCGCAATTTTTTATTGATAAAAAAGCTTGAAGATAAATATAAAGATTTTAAATATTCTGCTTTATCTAGATAATATATCCAGAAGTTTTCTGGAGAAGTGAGATTCATTTGTTTTTCTTGAAAAGTTACTTGCCCTAATCTATTTATGTCATTTATATATCCTACCCTCAGATCCCATCTGAAATTTTTAAGTGGATAACCAATTGCTGATATGTTATATTTCCATTTTTTATCACCAAATCCATATCCTGCAGAACCCTCTAGGGCAAACCTTTCTGATAATTTACTGTTGGTTACGAAACCTAGTCCCAATCTCCATTTTTCGAATACATTGTATTGAATTAAATTATTTAATGGTAAATAGAAAATGCTAATGGGAATGTATCCACTTATTAGTGCTGTTGTTAAATCTACTAAAGTATTTAATTTACTATGTGCTGCTATACTATCTAATAATTTATATGTATTTACATCTTTTAATGAGTCTCCTTTATTTTTATAATTATTCAATATTTCATTATTTTTGCTAGTTATAGCCACTTCTGTATTAAATAGTGTAAATGGTTTTTGAAAATCAGAAGTATTAATTTTAATATCATATAGAGAGGTTTCTCCATGGGCAAATAATGGTGAACCACCTATAGTGAAGCCTGTAAACCATATTTCTGTTTTTAGTTCCTTGGGAAACCATAAAGAATCTACTAATTCATAATTTTGTGTTATGTTCATTAATAATCCTGGTGTATTATCATTTGGAGAGGCAGTAACACTTTTGATAGCCCATCTATATTTAGATATATATAATAGTCCCTCTATACTTTCAAAATTTTTATTTTTATATGGTTGATAATGTATCACAAAAATAGTATCCATATCATCATAAATTGTGTCTTTTAATGAAAAATAGTAATATTTATTACTATTAGGATTTATAGGGTTTAGATAATTTTTATCACCAATATTTACAGTCTTAGAATAAAATGAGAATGGTGTCAATTCATTAAATAATACAGATATGGTAGGGTCTTTAATACCTGATATTTTACTATCTATCACTTTCTCATTCCAATCATTAGGATATTTATATGTGATTTCTGATATATTTTCTGTTAAAAATATATGATGTTTCTCAAAAAAGTTAATATACTTATTTTTAACACTATCTTCTAATCTTTTATTATTCTTTATAGAATCTAATGAAGTAGTAACTACAAAACGTCTATACGCTATACATGTGAAATTATCATAATTTAATGGATTATTTTTTTCTTTATTTCTGATAACCAATTCTATAATACTATCTGCTGGATTGGGGCCTGGTGATACTACTATTGGACCTAATAGATAATCAATAGGAGTAAGTTTTACAATATTTTCTTTAGAAATTTTTTCTATAGCTATAGTATCTTTTTTGTATCCTAAGTAGCTGAATATAAGATATTGATTATCTACGAGTTTCTCAATTTTGAAATTACCATTTATATCAGAAATAGTTCCTTTATTTGTATTCATGTAATATACATGTACAAACGGAATAGGTGAAAGTGTAAGGCTATCTACTACTTTACCCGTTATGAAAATTTGTTGCGAAAAAGACAAAGTAGTGTAAATGAAAAGTATTAATATTAACCCAATCCTTTTATTCAAGTTATTATTTTTTAATTTCAAAATTACAAAAAAACTAAATATTAAATAAAAATTAATGTATCTCCCTTGCAGTCTACTAGTCTCCTCGTCACCCAGTCACCAAGTCCCCCAGTCTCCTCTTCACCCAGTCACCCAGTCACCAAGTCACCCTTTCTCCCCATCACCCAGTCTCCTCGTCACCTCGTCTCCCCAGTCACCAAGTCTCACTCTCCCTCGCTGTTTTAATCTAATACATTACAATCTACTTTTTTTAATTTGTATTTCCATTCATCCTTTTTTGGCGGTTTAATTGTATAGTCAATTATAAGAGTTCCCTTAAGTTTGTCAGTATTATTTTGAGTCTTATATTTTTCCTTTAGAACGATTAAGTTATTTCTCACGTATAAAAGTTCTTTTAAATTGCCATCTTTATTATAAATATAATATTTCTCTAAAACATCTAGAGTGGTTAAGTCATTTTGAATAATTTCTTTTAATAGCAAATTATCATCAGAATATTCATACAACCAAAGGGACAGAGTGTCATTATCCTTTAATTGTATTTTTTTTATTAGATTGCCTTTATTATCATAATTGTAAATCCAATTTTGAGAAAAAGTAGTTGCAGTATCAGATAGCTCTATGTATGACAGCTCTTTTACTCTTCCCATATTATCATATACATATCTTGTTAAATATCTCAAAGAATCAGTATATTCTTCTACCTCAAATGGTAAAGTATCGTGATAATTATAAAATGTAACAGAGACAAGATCAGAATTATGTATTGTTCTTGTTTTTTCTAATTTATTTTTCTCATTATAGAAATAATAATATTTAAAAGTATCTGAATTTATGTAAATGAATTTAGTTAAAAGCAAAGTATCTTTATAGTTATAAATCTCAGTGATATTATTCAATAAGTCTTTAACATATAAAGGTTTATCCTCTTTGGTAAAATAAATTTGTTTACTTAATTTTTTATTATAATAAATTTCTTGTAATACACATTGAGAATACGATAAATTATTCAACAGAAATAATATAAAAAAAGTATGTGTATAAATTTTATAGTTCATATGTTATTTTTTATTTTTTTTGTCTTTTTTTATTGAATCATTTTTATTAGAATTTACCCACATATCTTTTATTCTATCAAAGCTATAATTGTACGAAATACCTATCCCTTGCGTATAAGGTCCATAGTAGATAAGTTGATCATATGGATTAGTTTTATTAAACAATCTAAGTTTCAGATTATTATTAAATCTATAAGATATATCAAAATCGCCAACGAAATTAGATGAAGATTGTGAACTACCATTGTTGTAATTATTTACTCCTATATTACTAGAAATTTGTAATTTGCCATCTAATAGTTGTGTAGACAAGCTTAATTGTGTCTCTGTAGGACTATAAATGATCCCTACATTCACATCACCTGTTATCTGAGATAGCCAATTGCTAAATTGATTAGATAGCATTTCTAAAGATGTATTACCGATACCACTACCAATATCTAATCCACGCATACCTGCAGGTGAAATAAAAGAATTAAAAAGTAATAAAGCAAAAACTTGTTGCATAACGTCTTGATCTGTTCTCAACACATTTTTTACCAAATTTTTAGTATCTTCATCTGCTTCAGGTAGTTCTATATCAAATTTAATATCTGGAGACATGAAATTACCTGTGATATGCAATAGAACACTAACTAAATATTTTTGTTTATATACTTCAGATGAATCTAGATGCCCAACGAGAGAATATAATGAAGTGCGAATATTATTTCTAGCAATTATATCCATTTCTCCATTTAATACATTACCACGCCATTTAATAACACTACCTGGGTCTATATTAAATTTTTTATTAATAGTATTCTGCATGGTTAGATTGTAATATCCATCTACAATGGTAACATCTCCTAACAGATTAAGGTTCCCATCAGCATCCATAGTTACTTGTATGTCTCCATTTGCTTTTACCATTATTTTATCACCCATTCTAGGATCAAATTCTATATTTAACTCTGTATCTGGACTTGGAGACACTCTTAGATTCATAGAAATTGTAGTTTTACCAGATGTTAATTGTGGTCTTGCCCTTAGCTGTAATGTATCAGCAATAGTATCATGAGGATTGACAAAATGAATGAAATCACTTTGCACTACTACGCTAGAAAAAGAAATAGGTATATATAATCTAGTTCCTGACTCAGTATTAACATTCCCATCTATTTTTAAAGAATTTATTGGTCCATGGACCCTAACAGCACCACTTATTAAACCTTTTCCATAAAAATATTCGTTTTGACCTTGTGGAGCATTGACAGCTAAAAAATGATCAAATGATAACCTCGTATCCATAGTAATATCAGAAAAATTATTATGTTTCATTATGAAATATCCATTAGCATTTTTAGCATCTGGATCATTAATTACTAATGTATCTATTCTAATTTCATCAGGATAGATTTTAATTTTTGTAGTTAAAGAATAGGCAACATTAGTATAATTTATTTTTAGTCTTGTTCTTATTAAATCTATGTCTCCTTTAATTTGTGGTGCAGCGAAGCTACCATAAACACTAATATTACCTTGAGCATAACCACCCACATTTGATACAAAGCCAGCCATCATTGGTTCAATAACTGATAGATTCAAATTACTTAGATTAATATTTAAATCTAGATTTTCTTTACCAGTAGGATAAATATAGCCATTAGCTTTTAGTGGTATTCTAGCACCTTGTGTACCTATATCTTTCAGAACCAACTCTGTTTTGATACCTTTTTTAATAGTATCCCATTTGCTAATAAATTCTATATCTCCTATTCGTTTCCCATCAAAATTCAAATCAGTTAAATTAATATTTGCAAGCAAATTTGGTATTTTTTGGTTAAAATGACTAGCCTCCACTCTACCATCTAGATGACCATTAATATCATATTGAAAATTGCTAACAAAAGTATTTATTTGAGATATTTCAATATTTTTAAAAATTATTGTTAATAAGTCATCAGATGTCTTACTATATTTACCATTAATTTTTATACTCTGAGTATTAGTAGCCAAGGCGAACTCAGAAATATCTATTTCATTGTTTACAAAAGAAATAGCTG
>LUZL01000215.1 GCA_001603615.1 Bacteroidales bacterium Bact_20
TTAGGATCTAATACAGGTTGATACATATAGTTAGGAAAAAGCCAATTATCCACTCCCCCTAAGATATATATTAATTTAGTAGATCCAAAGGAGGTAGCACCAGCTATTCTATTAGCCCAAATCAGAGTTCTATAAATTTTAGTATAATTTCTAAAATCAAATCCGACATTAAACATATTTAAATTATTATTGATCAACCCTTGATAATATTCAAAAAATATTTTAGCTCTAGTACCATAATAAATATTTATCATTGGATTTCTAGTATTATCATAGGTGAAATCTAATACTCCTCCACCCCATAATTTATAATCATTAGGTTTTAATAAACCAGCGTCATCTATAGATTTATAAACGATATTATCATATTTCGCGAAAACATCTAGTCTAATAGCAGATACTTGATTAAAAGGATATTTAATCCTATAATGTAAATCTGTAATTATGTTTTTATTCAAATAATACTCATCATTCAAATAATAACTATATCTATGAAAAACCACTTGTCTATCTAATCGGCGAGATAAATCTTCGTAGCTGATGATATATTCATTTTCGTCTAATGAGCCAGACAAATGAGTGCCCAAAATTATTCTATGATCTTCTAATAAGTCAGTTAAATTAAGCATAAACAATGCATTCATTCCTGGTTGAATAAATATAGGCCCATATCCAGTATAAGGTTGATATGAAGCATTTAAAAATGAAAAATCAAATTGAGTAGTTACCTGATCAATGAAGTAGCCAATTTCATAAGTCTCACTCTTAGGTAAAGCAAAATTTGTTAATGATTTTGTATTTTGTGTCAAACCAACTACTTTACGCTTATTGATATTATTTGTTTGTCCTGTAATTATTGGTAATGAGTCTTGCTCTAGTTTGTAATTATAAATATCTATCAAAGAATCATTTCCTATGATTTGATAGTTCTGCCTCTGCATTTCCAGAATTTTTTCTTCTTTTATTTTTTGCGATTGAAAATTATTTGACAATTTTTTTAATTGTTGTTTTTTATAATTACTAAGTGGTAAGTCCTCAATAGGTGATATATCTAATGTAAGCAAAGAAATAGCATGTTTATTATTTTTTTCTCTAGTAATTATCAAAGCTTTATCATCAGTGACAGAAGCAGTTAAAATAGAATTTTTTAAATTAGTTATAGGTTTATAATTAGCAAAATATTTATATTGCATAACAGTATCTACCAAAAGTAAAGAACTATCTATATTTGCTATAAACAAATTATTCACTCCATTACTATCACTCAAAAATAAAAATTCATTTTTAGTATAAGGAATTATCTGGTTTTCATTTACATAAGGAGTGTTTGTGCCACGAATTAATAGATTGGGTTTACGATTATCATAAATAAAAACATCATATTTACCAGGTTCATCGTGCCATGAAAAGTAATCATACTTGTATGTTTTACGAATAAATTCTAATGTATCACTAGGTCTATTAGACAAAAAAGCTATTTGATTTCTATTTATATAAACGGGTGCATAATCGTCATAAAAATCTTTCGTAATATTAGTAACACTTTTGCCAGCAAAAGAAAACAAATAAATATCACTTTGTCCTTCATTAATAGCAGACATTACCAAATTAAGTCCATCAGGTGAATAAGAAATAGAAGTTACCTTATCTACACTTTCAATTTTTATATATTCTTTAGAATCTTCCTCAATATTGTACAGCATAAACATACGTTGTCCTTTATTTTCGTAATAGCAGGTAAACAAAGGTGCATATGGATGAAAAGCAATTAATGGATATGAATCATCAAAAGCCTCCTCTACTTTAGGCCCGAGTTTTAGGATTAATTTTTTGTCTTTAGGATTAGAAAGTGGAACCAAATAAACACGTTTTTGATTCATTCTATCAGAGACTATAACGGCATTTTCTCCATTACTATTTAAAGCTATTTTATAAGGTAAATCTTTTTTAGAAATTTTTAAATTATTTATACTTTGCCAATCATCCCATTGGGTTACCTCATTATAGTACATTCTATAATAGTAATTGTACCAAGTGTCTATAAAATCTTTATAACTAATACCAAAAGTATACATTATACCATCACTCACGCTTCTACTAATGCGAGTCATATAAATGAAGTTAGATATCATATTTTCTCCATACACATCAATCATGTAACGCCAAATACTATGTCCTGCAATTCTAGCTTGCTCCCCTTCTAGTTGATTAAATCTTTTAAATTTTTTATCTAAAATATTTACTCTTAAATAATCATCCATCTCTGTACTCCAAGGCTCAGCTAAATATGAAACTAACCCATCAATATACCAAGATGGAATAGCATTTAATGTTTGATTTTTAAGATTAGCACCAAAGGACTCCCCATATAATAATCTGACAACCATTACTTTGGCTATTCCCTCTCTTACTTGTTTGAAAAGATCTACATAGCTACCATTAAAATATAAAAAAATTTTATTCCTTTGAATGATAGTTTGTCCTGCAGAGTTATATAATAACTCATCATCTATACCAATATTACTACTTTTAAGATCAGATAAAGAATTAAAAACTAAAAATTGTATTTTTGTGTTTAAACGATAATTTAATTTGCTCTGATATAGATAAATAATTGAGTCTGCATATCTCGCAATATTCACAGCAGTAGGATATCCCTTTTGATAATAATAGATATCAAAATTTTCAAATTTCATTAAACTCCATATCTTCTCATATCTATATTGTACCCGATTTTTACCAAAATTTAATTGACTCCCAGTATAAAATTGAGCATTTGCGATTTGATAAATCAATATAAAAATAAAAAATAAGAAAAATTTTAATCCCTTACCCATACTAAAATTTTCATACGAATTTACAATAATTTTTTTAAATAAAAATAAAACAAGACTATTATTAAGATACATTAATACCTAAAAATCTTTTTCCACAAAATATATTTAACAAATTATAACCATAAATGATATTTTTCATTTTATGAATTATAAATAATATTTTAAAGAATTTTGTAAAAAATTTAAAAAATGGAAAAATTAGAAATAAGTGTAGAAGAATTACAAAATTTATTAGCGAATAACTTACCAGTAAAAATATTAGACATCAGACCTCAAGAACACAGAGATGAATGGTATATACCTGAAAGTGAGCACATAGATGTATACAAACAAATAGAAGCTGGGGAAGATACTATTTTTGATAATTTAGATTTACCTAAAGATATACCAATAATAGTAGTGTGTATGGAGGGATTAATGAGTAAAGATGGAGCAGATATATTACAAGAAAAAGGATATGAAGCATATTCGCTAAAAGGTGGAATGAAACAATGGAATTTTGCTTATAGCGTGAAATTATTAGAAAAACCAGAAAAAAATTTAAAAATATATCAAATAAGACGAGTAGCCAAAGGATGTATCTCGTACCTTATTATTTCAGAAGACGAAGCAGCAGTAATAGACGCATCACTGAACCCTGAAGTTTATATCAATATAGCAAATAAAAATAATAGTACTATCAAATACGTTATGGACACTCACACACATGCTGATTACGTTTCTAGAACAAGAGAACTAGCTAAGGAGAGTAATGCTAAACATATATTTATTGATATAGCACAAGTAGATTATGACTACATTAAAATAAAAGATAGAGAAAAAATATATTTTGGGAATTCTACTATAGAAATGATCTACACTCCAGGACACACCTTAGATAGTGTGTCATATTTATTGGATAATGAATATATATTCACTGGAGATACACTCTTCGTAGATGGTATAGGAAGACCTGATCTAAAGGCTAATCTAGAAGAGACAATATATAAATCTGGATTACTATATGATTCATTACAAACAATACTTTCATTAGGAGATGATGTAGTAATATTGCCCTCACATTATTCAGATTCTATTGCATTTAAGCAACCAATAATAATGAATAATATTGGTAAAATAGTCAAAGATATAAGTATTTTAAATCTAAAAAAAGAAGAATTCATAGATGCAATATTAGATAATATACCATTACCACCTCCAAATTACGATAAAATAGTAGAAATAAATAAAAGAGGTGAATATAATGGTATGGACATAGCTATATTAGAAGCTGGGGCGAATAGATGTGGGGTAGATAAAAAGTGATTTAATAGAGCATTTTCATAAAGGATAGAGGTAAAAAGTCATATACTCATTTTAATATTGTTTCAATTAACTAATGATATTAATATCATATTCAAATTATTTTATATATTTGCTCCAAAATTAGTATTTATGAAGACTTTAGTTAATAACATCAACGACCATGTGGCTCTGAGTAAGGAAAACTCAAAAGCTTTCTATGATAATCTCTACGATTTCTTACTACAAAACGAAGCTGACGTAGTAGATTACCAAGGTCTAAAACTTCAAAGTACTCCACCACTTTGTCCAGATTGCCATAGCAACCATATCGTTAGAAATGGCAAACAAAAAGGAATACAAAATTATCTCTGTAGACACTGTGGTAGACAATTCAGAATTACTACTGGTACTTTCGTGTATCGTATGCAAAAACATCAGCAAATGTTAGAATACATTCGCTGCATGGTTGCAGGTAAAAGTTTAAGAGCTTGTGCCAAAGAAGTAGGCATCAGCCTAGGTACTAGCTTCACATGGAGACACAAAATATTGGCAGCTTTGAAAAGTTTTGATAAAAATGTGAACTTTTTTGGCATAGTAGAAATAGACGAACTGCTAATGGATTATTCAGAGAAAGGTAGAAAGTATTCTAGTGCTAAAGAAATGAAACAAACTTTGAGACAAAAGCCAAAAAAAGTTGCTGTATTAGTTGCTACAGATAGAAGTGGCAATATTCTGTTTAGAAACACTGAAGATAAGAAAGTAAGAACTGAGGACATTGAAAAATTCCTAAAACCCAGAATAAACGAAGATGCCGTGATATGTACAAGTGCTAAAAGTGCATTTAGACATATCAGAAAGAGCAAAATTAAGCACAAAGAGATAGTGGGAACAAAGAAAAGAAAGCGAGGTATCTACAACACTGCTACAGTAAAGGCTAAATCAGAGAATTTTACCAAATGGATATATGGTAAATTCAGAGGAGTAGCTACTAAATACTTGCAAAACTACATTATGTGGTATGTGGTGAGGAGCAAATACCTTTCAGATGAAGTTATTAGTAATACTGGCAGGATGTTAAATCTGGCATCATCGGATAGGCAAGCGTGGTATGAATATTTTAAAATTAGTAAAATATCATATACTGTTTGAAACAATTAAAAAATGTTATATCCGTTTTAAAAATTTTTCTAGTCATCTATTTTTTTGTAAATTTGAAAAAATATTTTTTAAATGCCTGAAGAAATTGCCAAAACTTCTATTTATATTTGTATGGGGAGTTCTTGTTTTAGTAAAGGAGCTAGAGATCTGGTGATAATCATTAATAATATTATTGAGCAATATCAGCTCCAACATCTGGTTGATTTTAGAGGTAAAAGATGTTTTGATCTTTGTGCTGAAGGACCCAATTTACAAATAGGTGATAACATTTACAATCATGTGACTCCAGAAAACGTTGGTTCAATAATTTTAAATTATTTCAATATTCATGAAAACTCAAATCAAGATTGATTATTCTAAATGCAATATGTGCTATTCATGCATAAAGGTTTGCCCTGTGCATGCTCTTCGCAGTTCTCCACAAGAAACTCATGTAGAATTGATTGATGATAGATGCATTAATTGTGGTTCTTGTTATTCACATTGTCCACATGATGCTATTCATTACAGAGATTCTATTGAAACAGTAATTTCTTGGATTAATGACAAACAAAAATTAGTCGCTATCCTAGATCCAGCTATTTCTGGTGAATTCATTGATGTCAATGATTACAAAAAATTTATTTCAATGATTCGTCAGAGTGGCTTCCATTATGTCATTGATGCTGCTTTTGCAGCTGATTTATTAGCAAATAATTACAAAAAATTCTTAGACGAGAATAAAGGTAAATATTATCTTTTTACTTTGTGTCCTATTATTCAGAATTATGTTCAAAAATATGCAACTAAAGCAATTAATAATCTTCTGCCTCTTCCTATTTTGCCAGAAATGGCTTCATTTTTAACAAAAAAAATTATTGATGAACCTATTAAAACTGTCTATATTGGACCTTGCATAGCATATAAAGACATTTCTGAATTTGATAAAAGTGATGAGGTTTTAACCTTTGAAGAGCTTAGAAAATTATTTGAAAGATTTGAAATTACTGAAATTGAACAAGAGTTTTCTGCATTTGATTTTGTAGAGGGTAAATGGGGTAATTATTTCGCTATAGAGGATGGTATTTTAATAGCTACTAATCAAGAGCAAAATATATTAAATGCGAATGTTATTTCTAGTAGTGGCGAAAATCTTTTTAAAGATGCTATTAACGATTTTTTAAATTATATAGAAGTCATTAAAAAACATTTCAATATTTATTATTGTAATGGCTGTATTATGGGTCCTGCTATCACTCTATCTGGTAACTATATAATGAAAAAATATCAAGTTTTGCAATATTCTCAAAAACGCCTTAAAGATTTGGATGATGAATCTTGGCAAGAAAATATTGACACTTATAAAAATGAATCTTTGCCAGTTTCTTTTAAAAATATGGAAATTAAGCTTCCTGAGATACCTCGTAAACAAATAGAAGATATTTTGAGTTATTTACAGATATCTCCTGCTTATAAATCTTGTAAAAATTGTGGGTTTGATTCTTGTGAAGAATTTGCTGCAGCTATTGCTCAAGGAATAGCTAATTCTGAAATGTGTATTTACTACAATATCGCTAATAAAATTAAATTAATAAAAAAATTAAATACACAATTAGAAAAATTGAATTCTAAAATTGTAGATGAAGAAGAAAAAAATAAAAAACTCAAAGAAGAGTTGCAATTACAAGCTTTAATAATTGAAAATATAAAAGATCTTTTACACAAAATTCCTGCAGGTATTTTATTAGTTAATGGTGAAAACAAGGTAGAATATTCAAATGAGTTTTTTATAAAACTTTTAGGTGACGAAGCTATTGAAATTAATGAAATCATTCCCGGTCTGAGAGGCTCACAAATTGAGAAATTATTAGATATTTCACTTGTTAATATGATAGAGTATGCTCTCACTCATCAAGAGGGAGAAACTCAAAAAGATATTTTAATAAATGATAAATGGTTTAATGTCAGTGTATATCCTATTAAATATAAAT
>LUZL01000216.1 GCA_001603615.1 Bacteroidales bacterium Bact_20
ACTGATATGCAAGGGAGAAATGTATTTACTGATAATATATCAACAAATATGCAACAATATATTATAGACTTAAATGTTTATAATAAAGGTGTGTATATTGTAGAATTGCTTGATAATACAAGTTTTAATACTTTTAAAATTTTAAATTTTTGATAATAAAATTAACTATTAACTTTGTAAAAAAAAATTATGAAAAAGTCTATTTTAATATTGTTTATAGTCTGTGCAAGTATAATAAATTTATCTGCACAAATAGATACGACTTTTGTAGAGCCAGATTTATCTGTAGAACCTCAATTGATTTCAAAACCTCAAATGTTTTTTGTTTCATTTTATCAAAATTTCTGGTTTGATCTTGATAAATCTCAAAAAGATAGTATGCATTTAAATGATTTCCAACCATCATTTGCCATTAATTTTATTTATCCAATAATGCTTGGCAAAAGTCCATTTGCTTTAGCTTTTGGTCTTGGGATGAAAGTTGATAATATACGATTTCAAAGTGATCTGATTACTCAGGATTCTATTTTTTATTTTAATCCACAAGAAAAATATAAGAAACAAAAATTGGTTTTGCCAAACCTATATATACCTGTAGAGCTTTCATATAATTCTAAAGGAGAGAATACTTTTCGTATGGCATTGGGTGGATATTTTGGATTGAAAATGACTGATCATATAAAGCAAATAAATAAAGATTTTAAGCAAAAAATATATAATTTAGATAATTTAGAAAAATATTATTACGGTGTATATATGAGAATGGGATATAAAATTTTTAATTTAAGTATTAATTATAATTTATCCTCTGTTTTTATAAGTAATGTTTCTCATGATATGCATACCTTTTCTTTAGGACTTACTATAGCATTATTTTAGATAATCATAGATTCTAAAATATTTAGATATTTATCTTTATTTGCTTCTACTGAATAAAACGTTTCTACTGTTTCTCTACCTTTTTTACCTATACTTTCTCTTAATTCCTTATCATTGAGTAGTTGTATTATTCTTTTTTCCCATAAATCTATATCATTTATAGGTATTAAAAATCCATTTTCTTCATCAGTAATAATGCGAAAATTAGCTCCTACTGCTGTAGCAATAGTAGGAATTCCTAATGCCATGTATTGTAAAGCTTTTAGTCCGCTTTTGCCATATACCCATGGCTCATCGGGCAAAGGATATAATCCGATATCTATTTTGTTGAGGTTATCGACTTCTTTATCGCGAGACCATGGTATAGCAGTAAAAGGAATACGAGAATCTGAAAAATGAAAATTTTCATCTCCTATTACTAATACTTGGTATTTAATTCCTTTATTTAATAATGAAATAAAAATTGGTTCAAGAATTTTTAGATATTTACTCGTACTATAGCTACCACTCCAGCCTAATATAGGTATATCATTTAAACTATAATCAGTACGTTGTATATATATTTTAGTATTTATTGTAGATGAGATATCTGTGGTTTTTTCATTATATTGCCTGACAAATTGATCTAGATAAGGTGTACAAGTGATTACATGATTTGATTTTTTCATAAGTAGAATCATTTTTTTTGTTCCTTTGACCTTAACGATAATTTTATTTGCTTCACTAGAATGCCCTAAAAAAACCATATCATCAATATCATAAATTAATTTTTTAGAAAGTTTACTAATTAACCATTCAAATACTGGTAAGCCAAGAGGTGTAACCCATAAATGTACATAAACAACATCAAATTTTCTAATTCTAAATAAATCTCTTATACGTCTAAAATAACCATAAATAGTATAAATTATCTTGGCTAAATAATGATTTTTTTTATAAATAATTTTCCAGAAATTCTCAGAAATAAATGGAGAAATAGTAATCTGCCATCCATTTGCTATAAAATAGGGGAAATATTGCTCATATTTTAACCTCTGGCTAGGAGCTTTATCAAATGGATATGGACATAAAAAAATTATTCTTTTAGCTTTATTGTTAGTCATTAATCATTTTAAATTTTATAGAAATTTTATTTTGTATCTATTATTGTGCCTATTTTTTCATTATTTAATATTTTTTTAAGATTACCTTTTTTAGTAGCATTGTAAACTATAATTGGTAATCTATTTTCCATACATAGAGTGTATGCAGTGAGATCTAAGACTTTTAGTTTTTTCTCAAATGCTTCATCATAGCTTAGATGGTCATATTTTTTCGCATTAGGATTTTTATTAGGATCATCTGTATATACTCCATCTACCTTAGTTCCTTTTAATAGTACCTCTGCACCTATCTCTATAGCTCTCAATGCAGCTGCAGAGTCAGTAGTAAATAAAGGATTGCCAGTACCACCAGATAAAATAATTACTTTATTTTGTTCTAACAATTCAACAGCATTTTTGAAATAAAATTTTTCACATACATTATCTATGGCGATAGCTCCCAAAATTTTAGATGAAATATTATACTGTAAAAGCATTTCTTCTAGTGCTAAGCTATTAATTATCGTAGCTAACATACCCATATAATCACCTTGTAAACGAGAAAATCTACTATTTATACCTTGGACTCCTCTAAAAATATTTCCACCACCTATTACTATCGCTACTTGTACACCCATAGCATAAGCATCAGCTATTTCATTACAATAGTGATTGAGCTGGTCTATACCAATGCTATTGCCATCATTGTTTGATAGAGCTTCTCCACTTAATTTTAATAAAATTCTTTTATACATATATTTTTTGCTAAAATAAAAAATTTTTTATTAACTATTTGTAAATTTATTTGTTTATAGTTAAATATTTTGAAATTTTTATATGAATTCATAAAATTAATTTTACTTAATTTTGTATTAAAATTTATATAAATGAAAGTAAAATTTTTATTTATCTCACTTTTAATAGTGATTAATTGTTCATTATCAATGAGCCAAAATAATCTTAGTAAT
>LUZL01000217.1 GCA_001603615.1 Bacteroidales bacterium Bact_20
ATATTTTTTTGTATCAAAAAAATATATAATTATGCAATAATTAAATGCAAATAATTTTTTTGTATTAATAAAATGATGTATATTTGCTTCGTTAATAAATCAATTTAATCAACCAGATTGGAGGTAAAGTATGACAAATGAAGAAAGATTGTATGAGAATCTTAACATTAAAGATTTAAAAAAATTAAAAGAATTAGCATTAGAGGAACATGAAAATTTTTTTAAAAGAAATCCTCACCTGAAAGAGGCGTATTATGATTCGCTCATTGGTATATGCCTCTGTCAGGGTGCTGCTTCTCATTATCTTAATCCTAATGTTGGGATTAAAGATTTTGATATTTGGCATTTCTATAAAGAGAATAACAATATTCCCTTCCCATATAGAGGTCATAAAAGAATAAAGGACGGTTATAAAGGTAAACCTCTTGACTTTCTTAAAAGAGTAATACCAAATGATATTTACAATTCAAATATCGGCAGTCCAGAACAAATAATTATGAATTATCTATTAGAAAAAAATACTAAAACCAAAACGCTTTTACTGAAGAAAGCTATTATTGGTCTTTATCCAGATGAGATATTTAATAAAATTTTATTTAAAGGAGAGTTGTAAATGTATAGCCGTAACATAACAGCGGACATACGGCTATGCTTCGGCTCTGCCCAAATTTACTAAAGTGAAGATTCGCCTAGCAGCAAACCGTTATTGTCAATCGTTTTATTTTCCGATATATAATATTTACTTTTTAAGCAATATAGAATTGCAAAAAAGTGTGCGATTAAACTGTAAAAACATCCATAAATGGACGTTTGCAGAGCGTTTTATTTAAAATAGAAAAAAAATATATTTTAATATCAAAAAAATATATAACTTTGTTATAAAATGAAATGCAAACAAGTTTTTTTGTATAAAAAAAAGTTATATATATGTTGAGTAAATAAGACGTTGTAGGCAATTAAAAAAAACACAACAAAATGACAGAAACACCGAAAATATTTATATCATACAGTTGGACAAATCCTGATCATGAAGATTGGGTTATTAACCTTGCAGAAAGATTGGTTTCAGATGGAGTTGATGTTGTAATTGACAAATGGAATTTAAAAGAGGGTCAAGACAAATTCAACTTTATGGAGACTATGGTCAAATCGAAGGATATCCAAAAAGTTCTAATAATCCTTGACAAGAAATATTCAGAAAAAGCAGAACAGAGAGCTGGTGGAGTTGGCACTGAAACCCAAATAATAAGTCCTAAAATCTACGGTGACGTATCACAAGAAAAATTCATTCCAATTGTTTCAGAGAAAGATGAAAATGGAAACGCATATGTCCCAACTTACCTTGAAGGGAGGATTTATATAGACCTTTCCGAACAAGATAAATTTGAAGAAAATTACGAGTCATTATTAAGAAATATTTATCAAAGACCAGCATATAGTAAGCCCAAATTAGGGAAAGCACCTACATACCTTTTTGAAGAAACACCAATGACTCACAAAACTTCAAGCATTCTTAGAAGTTTTGATAACCAAATTTCAAAATCGCCAAGGCGAATTAATTCAATTGTCAGGGAATTCCTTGACGATTTCTTTGATGACCTAAAAGGGTATTCTGCTAATGTTGTTCCGACAAGGGATATAATTGCTTTTGGCAAGGCGATTCACGACAATATTGTTTCATACACATCATTGAGAAATGACTATGTAGCATTTCTTGACAAACTATTGAAAAGTGAAATTGAATTTGATATAGATATATTTATTAGATTCTTTGAAAAGCTACCAATACTTAAATACCCACAAGATGGTAGGAGTAGTTGGTCACCAAGTGAATTTGACAATTTTAGATTTTTCATTCATGAGATATTTCTTTACACAATAGCTATTGGACTGAAAAATGAAAAATACAAGTTTCTTGAAGAAATATTATACTCTGGTTATTTCTTTCAAGACAGATATGATTATAAAAAAGAAGCTCAAAGGTTTAATAAACTATACAATAATGTGAATATATTTGACCAATACTACAAGCAAACATATTCAAAGGACTACTTCAGTCCTATGGCAGACCTAATAATAAAGCGATTGCCTGAAAATGTGAACTTAGATGAGATAATAAATGCTGATTTACTAATTTATTACGTTGCCTCTTTAGAAAACCTTCATTGGTTTCCCATAACTTATGTTTACAGAACAAGAGATAACGGTAAATTTGAAGTAATATCTAGACTTGTATCATTAAGACACTTTGAAAAAGTAAAAGTTCTTTTTAATGTTAATTCTGTAAAAGAGTTACAAGACAAGCTTCTAGCTTTTAAAGAAGCAGACAAAAATCAAAATGGGATTGGGTATTCCCGTTCATTTGATAAAGTAATTCCTATTTACAATCTTATAGAAATTGAAAAAATTGGAACAATAAGATAAAATATATACGACCACCAACACATTGTATATTGTATGCGAGTTTCAGTGGTTTTTGAACGTTAGTGGTTCGTAAAAAAAGTCGGTGTAAACTGATAAGTTACTGATTAGAACTCCCGCACGATACCATAGCATAAAACATTATGGGCAATTGTTTTATTTTCCGATAAACAATACTTACACATTTTAAAAAAAATTTGAATTATTTTTCAAACTTTGAATTCTTTAATTATTAAAAATATTTAATTTTATAGAAAATCAAAGGTATGTCTAAAATAAATGAAAAAATAAACCAGCAAAATAATAATGAATTTCATTCTGCTATCACTCGTGGCGGCTCAATATTAACTCCTGACAGACTCATAATAACTAATGATGAAGTAATATATAAAAAGCGCAACAAATACCTGATAAATGTAGATACTATCACTATGCCAATAGCTAATATTTCTTCTGTTAAGTTAGATACCAGCATAATAGGTACAGATATAATAATTACATCCTATGGCGAAGCTAAGATAGTATGCAAAAACTTTACTAAATCTGATGCTAAAAAGATAAGGGAATTGATAATGGAAAGAATGTCAAAAATACATAAAAGATAATAGGTAACAAAGAAAAAGGATGATTGTGTGAACTGTAGAGTATGAGTATTTGATAAATGGATGCTTGTTTTAATAGAAAAAATAAAATTAATGACTCTACTCTGAATTAATAGTTTTAATCTCTATACTTAGCATTAGCATTTGATAAATATTTTTACTTTTTTTATCAGCTACACAAAAAAAGTAACAAAAAAAAGCACCGCGGGGGAAATGATTTGATAAAACTTAATTACAACATTTAATTTGAAAAAAGATATAAACATTTCATAATTACTAAACTTAATTATTTAATGTTATTCATTCTAGCATTTTACCGTTTTTATATTCAACTTTTTGTATAATATTACCGTTTTTATCATAATATAAAATATAGCCATTTACTGGTAAAGTATTATATACGAAATAACTACTGCCATCTTCAGATATGGTAAATCCACATGATATTTTATCTGGTTCATTATTATAAACTATTTTTTCATTTAATATAATGTTCTCATATTTTTCTATCCATAGTATTTCACCTTCTTCAAATGCAATTTTCCTTGTTAATTCACCATTATGATTATATTCATATACCATCGCTCTACCATGCAAAAGACTCCCTTCAATACGTCTGAATTGATTCCCATTTGAATAAAATTCTATCCATCCTATTAATGTATCATTTTTATAATTGTCTATCCTCATTAAATAACAAATTGGATTTTTTTTCACATAATATTTACCCATAGTTATTTGAATTCCATCTAATTTACCATTATTATAATTATTATAAAATTTTAATGGAGCTCCATTATGTATAAAACCTTGTAATCCATTTAATACACCATTTTTATAATTTTTTATTTCTGATAAACTACTATTTTCATCTAAAAATTTCAAATACTCATAAAATTCACCATGTTTTAAATTATTTTTATATGTACCTATCATAATAATATTATTTATATCTTTCTTTGCACTATCACAACGTGTTAAATTATATAAATAATATGTGCCATCTGGTAATGTATCCTTTAATTCTACTTTAAATTCACCAGCAGATATTGGCAATTTTTTATTTTTTATATATAAACTATCATCTATGTATACATCTATTTTTTGACAAAAAATATTTGTAATTTGTATTATTAATACTGTTATAAAAATAATGATTTTCATATTTATTTCTTTTTTAATACATATCACCACAAATAGTGCTTTTCTTTCCAATTATTTCACATGTATTTGTTTTTATATTAAATTCATATATTAATATCTCATTCGGATCTATAAGTACTACTTAATTCCCAACACAATACATATATGCACTCCTGCTCAGATACTTATCGCTCATCGGATCCACGCTCAGCCACACACTTAGATCGCTATCATAGTACCTTGCCCCGAAATAAGTATAGCTGGTCTCATTGTCTAATTCTCTATAATTTGAGTATTGATATTTATTATCTAAACAAAACATATGGCTTATTTAGTGTTTTACATTTGCAACTATCATAAATTTTTAATTGATTATCATCTGTGTAAATATAACATTTGGGTAGTGAATCACTTAGTTGAAAACCATCTTTTGTTAATTCAAAAATATTTAAGCAATAAGCTATATTATCATTATTATCAATCTCATTGTAATCATAAATATTCAATAAAAATTTATTATCTTTTACATACAATAAATTAATACCTCCATAGAATGAATTGTATGATAAAACCTTGAAGTTTTTATCTAAAAAAATCAGACTTACATTAATTATATTCGCACTTAGGCCAACAGCTCCCACTATATAACTCTCAAGAGCCAGTATTTTCCCAAATCCATTTAAATTTAATAAATATGCACCTGTTAAATATGGAGGAATAATATAAAAATCTAATTTAACTTTATTTTTGTCTGGTAAAATGAGATATGTTGCACTACTAGAATCATTAATAAGTTTTATGCTCCTAACATTATCTAAATATATTGAATATCCCCCATCTATTTCTTTTATCTTTAACGTGTCTTTTTTTATAGGGATTATAGGATTATCAAAATAATTTGTAATGTAAGTGTTACTTATTAAATTAAAAATAAAAAATAAATTAAAAATACATTTTATCATATATTTAAAACACAATTATTTGAACAAATTTACTCATTTTTATAAAAATATCTTCATAATTTTGTATATCTTTCTACTATATTTTCACAATTTTTAAATATATATATATAGGAATTCATTACTTAATTTATCCCACTCCTTGTGTTAACATAATTTTGGGCATTATATAAATATAATAAAAATCAATATTTGAATTTTTTTTGTCAAAAATCACTTTACTATCATATACCCCTGAACATTTATTTATATATTTTTTTTGATAAAGTTTGTCAATTTTATATTTAGAAATTATAATATATTGTTTATTGAAATTTATTTCAGGTAAAATATATCCAGATTCTTTCCAATTTTTTCTTTGTTGTTCGTTACTAATAATTACCCAATCATTTAAATAAAAATAATTATCAAAATTAGAATTTTTATTATCATATTGATATGATCCAATATAATTTAATTCTATTCTTTTTATAAATAAAAAATTTTTCATTATTATAAAAATAATAATAGATGCAAAAATCAACAAAAATACATATATTTTCTTCATATTTCTTTAAAATTTTACAAATATATATTGATTCTTTTAATATTTAAAAAAGATGTTGTAATGATACATAAAAAATAAAAATAATGAGAGCTAAAGAACAAATACAATAATTATTCAAGCAGTTGCATATATATGTTTATCTCAAATACTAAAGTCTGCGATATATTTACAAATATTGACAAGATATATGAAAAATTCATTAAAACAAAATCTGCTAGAACCTATAGGTGTCGTACTTTAAGAAGCTGGAAATCGCAATTTTGGAATTTAAAAATAGTTAACATGTATAATATATTTTTAACATAAAAAAATTATAACAACTCTTTTTTCAATATAACCACAAAAATTATTATTAATTATCTATTAAAGATATGATAAAAATTAGATTTTTGTAGACTCACAATTTTTGATTAATTTTGCAAAAAAATAGTTATGAAAACTGTAAAAATTGCAATCAATGGTTTCGGTAGAATAGGAAGAAACGTATTTAAAGTATTAGAATCCAGAAATGATGTGGACATTTTAGCTATTAACGATTTAACAGCTCCAGCTACATTAGCACATTTATTAAAATATGATTCAGTATTTGGAGTTTTTAATGGCACTGTAGAAGCTAAAGAACAAAGTATAGTAGTAAACAACAAAGAATATAAAATTTTTGCAGAAAAAGATCCCACTGTGCTACCATGGAAAGAGCTAGGGATAGATATAGTATTAGAATGCACTGGTAAATTTAGAAATAGAGAAGGATTGATGAAACACATCCAAGCAGGTGCTAAAAAAGTCATAATAAGTGCTCCTGCTGATAAGGGAACTGATGTAGACATTACTGTAGTTATTGGTGTAAATGATGATAAACTAACTAAAGATCATATTTTGATTTCAAATGCTTCCTGTACTACAAACTGTTTAGCTCCTGTAGTTAAAGTTTTACATGAAAAATTTGGTATAGAATATGGACTTATGAATACCATTCACGCATACACAAACGATCAAATAATTTTAGATGCACCTCATAAAGATTTACGTAGAGCTCGTGCTGCAGGTTTATCTATTATCCCTACATCTACTGGTGCAGCTAAAGCTATTGGTCTAGTAATGCCCGAGCTAGCAGGTAAATTAAATGGTAGCTCTATGAGAGTACCAGTGCCAGATGGATCTGTTGTAGATTTATATGTTTTCTTACAAAAAGAGACTAGTGCAGAAGAAATAAATGCTGCTATGAAAATGTATGCCGAAAGTAGTCTAAAAGGTATTTTGCAATATTGTGAAGATCCTATTGTGAGTCATGATATCGTAGGCAATACTCATTCTTCTATATTAGATGCAGATCTTACCTATGTAACAGAAAAAAGATTTGCTAGAGTGGTAGCTTGGTATGATAATGAATTTGGCTATTCTAATAGATTAGCAGAAATAGCTGTCAAAGTTGGACAAATAGAATAATAAAATTTTTTAAAGAAATGTTTTTCACTACTTTAATAATCGTTTTTTCATTAATGCTATTGGTAATAGCAGGCTTCGGTATAAAAATGATATTTAAAAAAAATGGAAAATTTGAAAAAAAATGTTCTGTCATAAATCCTAAAACTGGAGAACAAATTTCTGCTTGTTATCGTTGCGAAGAGGAATGTGCTGAAAAACCATAAATGATTATGAGCTTAAATATAAAATTTGAAAATATGCTCGATGATTTCGAGCCTAATGATGGATACTCTCGTATAGATTATTACGACGAAGAGACCACAAATAAAATAGCAGAACATTATTACGAAATTATAAAACTCATCGGCGATAATCCAGATAGAGAAGGATTAGAAAAAACTCCTATTAGAGTTGCTAAAGCTATGCAATTTCTAATGCATGGTTACTATGCTGATCCTGAAAAAATATTAAATTCTGCTATGTTTAAGGAAGATTATCGTGAAATGGTGATAGTGAAAGATATAGAAATATACTCTATGTGTGAACATCATTTATTACCTTTCTTTGGTAAAGCACATGTAGCCTATATACCTAATGGAAACATTGTAGGGTTGAGCAAAATAGCTAGAGTAGTAGATGTATACGCTCGCAGACTGCAAGTACAAGAAAGATTAACTACACAAATAAAAGAATCTATTCAAAATGTATTACATCCTCTAGGAGTAGCTGTAGTAATAGAAGCTCATCACCTCTGCATGATGATGCGTGGTGTACAAAAACAAAATTCTGTAATGGTAACATCAGATTTCACTGGTGCTTTTAGAAAAGAAGAAACACGTGCCGAATTTTTATCTCTCATTGGAGCTAAACAATTACATTAAATATTTTTTCATTTTATAGTATATTTTTTTAAAAAAACCATATAAAAATTTATATGGTTTTTTTATTATATTGCACTATAGAAATCATAAATATCAATAAAATACATATTAATTATACTATTTTAATGTATAATTTATTAATTTTTAAAAATGATATTTTTCATTTTTGTCAAAAGAGTTCTTTTTATTTATTTTTTTGTAATTATAAAATGTTAAAAATATTTAAACAATGATACCAATAGAAGAAATTTATTCAGATCCTAGAATAAAAGAAAATCTGAATGCTTGCATCAATTGTGGTGTATGTACAGCACTTTGCCCAGCTGCTGATTATTATGATTATGAACCTAGATATGTAGAGCGTGTAGTGTTATCACATGATCCAGTAGCTTTAGAGGAGTTAATGTCATCAGATTACATTTGGTATTGTGGGCAATGTATGTCTTGCAAAGCACGTTGTCCTAGAGGGAATGCTCCAGGAGTAGTAATCAGTGCACTTAGATATTGGTCTCAGAAAACAGGTCTTTTTGCTAAAAGCAAAATGGGAAGAAATCAAGTGATAATAAAACAAACAATTGGTCAAAATCTTTATGACTTTGGCTATTGTGTGCATCCATCAAAAGTAACACATGAAGCTCATCCAGAACAGGGTCCAGTATGGGAATGGGTGTTTCACAATCAAAAAAAAGCTTATTCTCTTGTAAATGCTAATATTGATCAGGAAGGTGCTGGCCCTGTGAGAAAGATAACTGATAAAACTATGGAAGAAATTCATTCTATATTAAAAGGTACTGGCGCAATTGATTTTTGGGATCATATTGAAAAAACAGTAGCAGATTATGATAATAATAATAAAAATAAATAATTATGGAAGCAACAAATAAACAAATTAACAATAAAATTTATTGGCGAGATTATGTGAAAGATATTCCCAAGAATGATTATTTCTTTTTTCGCAGTTGCATCAGACAAACATTTTTCCCTGGTGCAGAACAAATGTTTTTGAATATTTTAAAAAATAATCTAAACATTAATTATAAAGATGATCCTAATTTAACAACTTGTACTGGTATCGGTTATCATAGTGACATTATCCCTCTGGAAACTATCCATACTATTGTTGCTAGACATTTTTCTCTAATGAATGAATCTGGTTATTCAAATTTTGTAATATCTTGTGTTAC
>LUZL01000218.1 GCA_001603615.1 Bacteroidales bacterium Bact_20
ATTTTGATCAATTAAATAATTATATTTCATATTTAGACCGTATGCCAATAGATATTTCCCATATCTCCTTTGATACACCTATAGATTCTTCTAATATTTTGCCCAAACATTGGATAGAATTAGCTGAAATTATAGAAAAAAATTATAATTTTTTTGATGGTTTTGTAATTCTTCATGGTACAGATACTATGGCTTATACAGCATCTGCATTGAGTTTCTTATTAGAAAACCTAAATAAGCCAATTATAATGACGGGTTCTCAGTTACCTTTAGATATGATAAGGACAGATGGTAGAGAAAATTTGATAGCATCTTTAGAAATAGCTTCAGCATATCAGAATGATATACCTGTGGTTCCAGAGGTAGCTATATATTTCGAAAATAAATTATTTAGGGGCAATAGGACATCTAAATTTAATGCAGAAAATTTTGATGCTTTCTACAGTGGCAATTATCCAGTATTAGCACAAGTAGGTGTACATATTAGATATTATCCAGAATATATCAATAAACCTAATAATAAACCTCTCAAAGTTTATCGACAAATGGACAATTCTGTTGGTCTAGTCAAAATTTATCCTGGTATGCCCATAAAAAACTTATGTGACTTATTGTGTGATAAAGATTTACAGATAATAATTTTAGAAACTTTCGGCTCTGGCAATGCACCTACATATGATGATTTTTTACAACCGATAAAGCATGCTATAGAAAAAGGTAAAATAATACTAAATATTACTCAATGCAAGGCTGGGAGGGTAGAGCTGGGTAGATACGAAACATCTCTTACTTTAGAAAATATTGGAGTGATTTCTGGCTATGATATTACTACAGAGTCTGCTATAACAAAATCAATGTTTCTATTGGGGAATGTTAAAGAAAAAAACGAAATTAAAGAATTGCTTCAGAAACCGTTAAGAGGAGAAATTACTGTTTAATTTAGCTAAAATTAATATTTTATAAATGAAACAAAAAATGAAACAACAATTAATTTTTATTTTATTATTTATATTAGTTTTATTAAGTTGTAATAAAGTAGAAAAAATTTACTATCCTGATGGCTCTATAGCAGCAGAATATCCAGTAAAAAAAGGATTAAAAAATGGTGTAGCTTATCAGTATGATAAAGCAGGAAATAAAATTGCTGAAATGAATTATTCAAATAACTTGTTAAATGGAGATTACAAAGAATATTATACTAATGGTAGTTTAAAATCTATTATACAATATACAAATAATAAAAAAAATGGTCTTGCTATTTATTATGACATTCAAGGTAATGTCATAGAAGAGTTAATATATGAGAATGACACTTTGAATGGTATTTATAGAGAATATTATTCAAATAATATGATTAAAAGAGAAGGATATTATAAAAAAGGGAACTTTGATAGCACTTGGCGGTATTATAGTGAAAATGGTTTTTTAATTGGGATTGGTCATTTTGATAATGGACGAGGTGTATTAAAAACTTATTATCCTTATTCTGATAAAATACATTCTATTACAAATTTTGAAAATAACAAAAAAAATGGTTTAGAAATCGTTTTATCTATCAATGGAGACACCATTGCAAAAAATTATTATAAAGATGATATTAAAATAACAAAATAAGAGGTGGCTTTTTAACCACCTCTTATTTTGTTATAAAATATTAAAAAAGTAAAATCAATTTTTTATTACAGTTACAGTACCATGAAATTCTCTAAGTGTGCCATTCCCATAATTCAACCTTAAAATGTAGAAATATGTTCCTTCTGCAACGTCTCCATCCCATTCTCCTTGATAATTTTGGCTTTCATAGATTTTTTTACCCCAGCGGTTGTAAATTTTAATTTCGCTGTTAGGATAATATTCTAAATTAGTAATCTGAAATTGGTCATTAATACCATCACCATTAGGAGTGAATACATTTGGAATAGTTATATCACAAGATTCTACAGTTACTTTAGTACTATCTGTTAGTGTGTCGCACCCGATGATTTTCACTTGTATTACGTATACACCAGGAGACATATTAGATAGTATTTGCATAGTGGACGTATTACCAGTAGACCAAATGTAATTATATAAATTATTGTAATTTGGTTGTTCGGCATTTAAAATTCTTGCTTGGTGAGCACACATAAATAAAGTGTCAGGTAAAGGAGGTAAAGGTTCAGGTATTATTTTAATATTTACCGTATCTTTAGCAGCACACATATCTGGAGTAGCATAAAAGACATTTACTGAAACAGTATAAACACCTGGTTGGGTTAAGTGTATAACAGGAGTGTTATCACCTGTAGACCATTGATAAGAAAATCCAGATGAATTTGTAGCATCTAGGGTCACAGGCCCTTGTGTCACACATTGATCTGGTCCTAAATCAACCATTGCATTGGGTATAAATGTTACTTTAATTGTATCACTACCATAGCAACCTAGTGTATTACTACTATTATAATTTGTTGCAGTTACTGAGTATATACCACTCATCTCTATAAATAATAAGGAGTCAGTTACGTTATTATTCCATCTATATTCATCATAGCCACCACCTGCATTTAGAATCAAAGGCATTCCTTCACATATCATCGTATCTGGACCTAGATCTATTACAGGAGTATTAATAACATTAACTGTGAGAGGATATGTGGAGGTATATGTACATCCATATTCATCATAAATAGTAACATATGTATTATATACACCACCTGTATCTGGTTTAAAAAATGCCGTACTATCATTAATAGGATAAAAACCTTGTCCATCCCAATCAATGGAATCTATAGCAACAGAATACTGCCAGCCAGCTACACCAGAGTTACTAGATAATGTTAGTATCCACTCAAAAACCCACCCATTATCAGCAGCCCAATTATCGCAAATTTCTATACTCCATGTACCATTTAGTGGGCAACCTATTAATCCACTGAGAGGGTTCTCAGGGATTAAATAATTAGTATGATTTATGGTATCAGTAGCTGATATGGGACTTGGAAAAGGAGAACCATCAACTACATTTAATAAACCTTGATAATTATAAGTAGGTATCTCAGACCAGCAATAAAGCCAAGGAGTTCCTGGAGCATTCAGAGTATTATTAGGATCACAGCCCGATGAAAAATCATAAGCATTCCCTAAATAGTTACCACCACTATTATCATAAGAATCTAAAATAACACTTTGATTATTAGGGCAAATGATCCTAAAAGATAAATCACCTGCAAAGGAGTGCTCTATAGATATACATATAGACTCTATATCACTAGCTTGTTGTACAGTAGCTCCTGGAGGAAATTGATCAAAAGTAACTGGGGTACCATAACATTGTGTAGGACAACTTGGGCCATCAGGGATAAAAGTTAATACATCATATGTTCCTTGTGCTGTTATAACATTGCTAAATGGTGTTACCTCTACTACATTACCACTTCCTATACCACCTGTTACTAGTACAGAATCACCATTACATAAATCTGGTACTGGATTTATGCCTGTTATAGGATTGCTACTAATGCGTACCTTGTATCCGAAAGCTAATGTGTTTGTACAGCCCATAGAGTCAGTAATAGTAAGAGATAGATTATATCCAGAGGGTATGTTATAATGATAACTGACAACTGGTCCATATAATGTAGTACCATCACCCATGCTCCATGCAAAAGTAGTGTTTGTAGGAGTTTGATTATAAATAATATGATTATCTGGGAAAGTAGAGTTATCTGTTTGTACAGCTAAAGTGAGAGTATCATATGAGCACAAATTGATATAGTAATCTGGAGTAGGTAAAGGATTAGTCAAAATACTATCTAAAACTGGTGTTATTCTCTGACACATTTTAATACATCCAATTGCAGCATTCCATCCAGCAGCATTACCTGTAGCATCTGATTTAAATCTGACTGTTAGTCTACCACCAGCATTATTAACAGTCGCTTGTACAGCTGAATTGGCTGGAGTTAAGGGATTAGCTTGTGAATATTTAATTAATACAGGTGAGCTAGTATTTGGGCCATCATAAATGATTAATGTATCACCAGCAGCTAAATCAATAGATGCAAATTCAATTTTTACGTGTGTATATGTAGGGTCTGTAGAATAAAAAGTAATCCATCTATCTTGATTATTTGAATAATTGCCACTAGGACCACCATCATCATAAAACCAATATCCACAAACTGCTTTTTGTGTATTATGTGTGCTAGCATCTAAATTAATAGTCAGGTTTTGCCCAAAAACTATGGTAGCTGATATTATTAAAGAAAATAATATAAATAATGTTAATCTTTTCATAATTAATTAATTTTATTTGCCTGCTTGATATTTATTCCATAAATATCTACCAGGTTTTACATATAAATAATATGGTTCATTTTTTACTTTAATATATTGATAAGTATCTGGTTTTATCTCTATTCCCAGTGAAAAAATATCTAAAAGTTTATGATTATTGATGATTTCATCAAAATCAGGTATCTCAATTTCCCTTACTTGCTCTGTTCCTATCCTTTGTTTTACAACAGTCTCATCCATTATTAAAACTGCATTGTCTATAACAAATTGGTAATAGCCTAAACTATCTGGATAATTTTTTTGCCAATAGATCAATTTATCTTTGCCAAAATGTTTCTCTAATCTTATATCAAATTCTTGAGAATATGATGTGATAGCTATCACATTTATAAATAAAAGCAAAAAAATTTTTTTCATATTATTTAATTTAATATTTAATGCAAATTTATATATAATTTTTTAAAAAAACATCATAAGTTTAAAATTATTCATCATGAAATAAAATTTCAATGTAATATAGTAAAATATCCATATTCATCTTTACTAATATTATTTTCTGTAGTGTAGCTAATCTTATATGTATAAACACCTTGAGGACATATTTCACCTCTAAAACGGCCATCCCATGTGAAAGCTGGATCATTCGTATAGAAAATAGTTTCGCCCCATTTATTTAATATTCTAAATGAAAAATTATCTTTTTTAATGCCATCAGCTACAATGTGAAAATAATCATTTACACCATCAGAGTTATATGGAGTGAAGGCTGTAGGTACAATAACTAGCGGGTAAATAGTACAATCATTTATAGTCATATTTACAGTAGCAGTAGCAGTATCGCAGCCTATTACCATTACTTCTATAGGATAAATACCTACAGGTGGTCGATAAACGTAGTAAACAGGATCTTTTAAGCCAATAGACCATTTATAAGTATATAGGTTGGGATTATGAGGTTGCAATACTGATAATTCGAAAATATCAGTATGACATGCTGTGATCTCTTCTGGTAGATTTATTATTGGTGTAGGTAGCAATTTCACATATATTGTATCTGCATCACCACATGCATTATAACTGCCATAAAAAACATTTACCCAGTAACGTCCTAAATTATTTACTTGAATTGTAGGAGTATTAGCTCCA
>LUZL01000219.1 GCA_001603615.1 Bacteroidales bacterium Bact_20
ACACCCCACAATATCAAACCAATAATGATGCTAGTAAGATTAGTAGTCAAAAAAACTAATGGAGCAAATGCTAACCCTATGATAGCTGCTATCCAGAGTGTTATAGCACCTTTTTTATCGTACATATTACCAAAAATGAATGCTGCTAGACCATCTACTCCCATCACCATCATATAGAGCAAAGTAATATATTTGATGTCTATCACTTTATAAGTTTCTATATGAAAAGCCATCAAAGGGAAGTCTGCCATTCCTACAGCTAATAATCCTATAGCGATGATATATAATAGAATAGGTTTGATTTTTTTTAGTTCTAATTTTTGTGTGGGAGCATCACCATCAGAGTCTATTAATTCAAATTCCTCTGCTTTAGGGAAAATAGCTCTAGATATAGCTAAAACTATCAATGTAAGAACAGCAGGTATAGCCAAGCTAGCAAATGCCCATTGATATTGAGCATATGTGCCAGCCGATTCTTTCCATTGCATAATAAAAAATAAAAGCAAAGGTCCTAGCATTGCCCCTATCTGATCAAGCACTTCTACGAAACCAAAACCTTTACCTGTACCAACGCGTTTAGCAGCGAAAGATACTAAGGTCGTTTTTGCTGGTGCTCTCACTGCTTTGCCTAATCTCTCACATACAATTAATATAGCTGCCCATATCCATCCATTAGGTGGCACTATTGCTAATAGTGGAATAGCAATTAAGTTTATAGAATACCCTAATATTGTAAAAAGCCAATATTTTTTAGTTTTATCTACGACAAAACCAAATACTAACCTGACAGCATAACCTATAAATTCTCCCAAGCCAGATACAAAGCCTACTGCAGATGCACTAGCACCTAAAAATAGTAAATAAGGACCTATCAAGCTACGCGCACTCTCGTAGGTCATGTCTGCTAATAGACTCACTATACCCATTAAAAGCAAAAAGGTAAACGCTTTCTTTTTTAATTTGGTGTCAGTCATAATTGTATTTTTTTAAAAATGTATTAATATAAAATTCTGGATTTGTTAAATTTATTAGAGACCACTTACTTAAAATTTTGTAGTATTCATCATCAGTTAGCTTCAGCACCTTGTTTTCTTTTCTAATGCGTTGAGTAATAGTAAATAATGAAATACCAGTAGCCACAGACACATTTAGGCTCTCAGCAAACCCATACATAGGAATATACAAATATTTATCTGCTAATGCAAAAGCTTCATCTGACAAGCCTTCTCGTTCTACACCAAACATCAGTGCCACTGGGTTATCTATTGGTAAAGTTTCTGGTGTATAAGCATCGTGTAAATGCGATGAAGTAGCTATTACTGTGAAGTTACATTGTTTGAGCATTTTGATACAATCTGCCAATCCATTTTGTCCACTATAGGGCAATATATCTACCCATTTATCACTACCCAAACATATGTCTTTATTAGGATTAAATTTATTTCGTTTCTCTATTACATTTATGTACTGTATACCCATAGCATCACAAGTTCGCAAAATAGCACTAGCATTATGACTCTGATATACATCCTCTAATATTAATTGTACATTAGCTATTCTATCATTTATTACACTAAAAAATCTATTTAATCTATCTTCAGTTAAAAATTGCTTTACAAAATCAAAGAATTCCTTGTAGTTAATATTATCTGGTAAAATCATAAAAATCAAATAATAATAGCAAAATTACAAATTACAATGAAAATACAATGTTTAAATTATAAATAATTTGATAAATGTAATTAGCTTAAATTGCAATTTTTGAATAAAAATAATATTTAAAAATTTTTTATAATTCAAAAAAGTTAAATAAAGAAAAAATAGTTAGTAAGTATAATTTTATCAATTTATTTTGTAACAATTAATCTAAATACACTTTGTCCTTTATCAGTAACAATTTTTAGTATATAGGTACCACTCAATTGTGATACATCCAATTTTATTTTAGAATTATCAGATTTTTTACTTAATACTAATTTGCCCACAATATCGTAAACATAAATATTTGCTAATTTATCATTTAGTAATTCTATATAAACTGCATCAGTTGCTGGATTAGGATATATACTAGCTATAGGTAATACATTTTCATCTATAGTAACTACTAT
>LUZL01000220.1 GCA_001603615.1 Bacteroidales bacterium Bact_20
GGTTTTCCTACTTCATTTCAAGATTTATCTACACCATTAGGAGGATCTATTACTACTTGGCAATGGGACTTTGGTGATGGTATTGGAATCTCTAATATACAAAATCCCACTTGGACTTATTCTACAGGCACTCCACCATATAATGTTTCATTAATAGTAACAGATACACATGGTTGTACAGATAGCACTACTCATACTATTAATCTATATCCTCAACCTACAGCACTCTTTACAGCAAATAATGTATGTTCAAATGATACAGTTCATTTTATAGACCAATCTTATAGTTCAAATGGGAATATAGTTGGATGGCATTGGGACTTCGATGATGGTACAGGAGTTAGTAATCTACAGAATCCAAATTATTTATATGCTCCTGTATCTGTAATAACAACATTTAATCCAGTTTTAATAGTTACAGACAATAATGGATGTACAGATACCATAAGTAATCCTATAACGATATTTCCACAACCAATTGCTGATTTTACAGCAGATACAGTATGCTCTGGCAATAATACACATTTTACAGATATTTCCTCACCTGTTGTTGGTACTATAACTTCCTGGCAATGGGATTTTGGTGATGGTAGCACTAGTAATTTACAAAATCCACAGCATTTATATAATTCAGTAAATAGTATTACAAGTTTTAATGTAAGTTTAATAATCACAAATAGTTATGGCTGTAAAGACAGCATTTATAAACCTGTTATTGTAAATCCATTACCACATCCACATTTTGTTGCTAATACTGCTTGTTCAGGAGATCTCACAATATTTACAGATTTATCTTATAGTAATGGAGGTATTATTACTCAGTGGCAATGGAATTTTGGTGATGGTGTTGGCACTTCAAATAATCAAAATCCAAGTTATACTTATTCACCTGTTTATAATCCTACAAATTTTAATGTCACATTAAATATTACAGATATTAATGGGTGTACAAATGATACCTCCCTTTCAATAGTTGTAAATCCATTGCCAGTAGGAGATTTTTCTGTCAATCCTACTTGCTCTGGTTACAATTCAATTTTTAATGATTTATCTACAAGTAATGGGGGGAATATAATAGAATGGCAGTGGGATTTTGGTGATAATGTTGGAACAAGTAATCAGCAGAATCCAACTTATTTGTATCCGACTACATCTACTATTGATTATTATACAGTAACATTAGTAGTTAAGGATATTAATGGTTGCATAGATACAGCTAGGCATCAAGCTATGATAATTCCATCACCAAATGCTAATTTTATTAGTGATACTGTATGTTCAGGTAATGCAGCTTATTTCATTGATAATTCTACAACCATTGGTGGTACGATTACAGGATGGCAATGGAACTTTGGTGATGGTATAGGTACCAGTAATCAACAAAATCCGTCTTATTTATATCTTTCTGTTCATAACACAACTACATATAATGTAGAACTAATTGTTACCAATTCTTATGGTTGTAAAGATACAACAAATGGCACAGCTATGGTTTATCCATTACCTATAGTCAATTTCAATAGCAATATAGCTTGTTTTGGAAATCCTACTCAATTTACAGATTTGAGCAATAGTGCTGGAGGTAGTTTGAATTCATGGCAATGGAATTTTGGTGATGGTAGTGTTTCTAACCAACAAAATCCACAACATACATATGCTAATTATGGCTATTTCCCTGTTAGCCTAACTGTTACAGATATTAATTCATGCATTAATGATACTACTAAAAATATATTAGTAGATTCATTACCTATTCCATCATTTACTTGGACACCTACATGTACACAAGGAATCATTACATTTACAAATACATCTAATGGCAATGGTAGCAATATAATTTCTTATTTATGGGATTTTGGAGATGGATTTTTATCTAATATAGCTAATCCTATTCATTATTATTTTAATACTGGAACGTATAATGTTAGCTTAGCTGTTACAAACAATAGAGGTTGCTCAGATTCTGTAAATATGTTAGTTAATGTAAATGAAGGATTAAATGTTGATTTTTATGCTTCAGATGTATGTTTCGGAGAGACAATGTATTTTTATTATAATTTAATAAATCCATATGTGCAACCAGTTACTTGGTTATGGAGTTTCGGTGATGGTACCTATTCTACTGATCCACAACCGTCACATTATTATCAACATCCAGGTACATATAATGTATTATTAACTGTAACAGATAATCTAGGATGTGATCTTACTATTACTCATCAAGTAACTGTTTTTACAAGTCCATTAGCTAATTTTAGTGCAAATATAGCTCAAATTGGTACCCCTACTATATTTACTGACTTATCTACTACTGCTAATGGTAATTTAATATCTTGGCAGTGGAGTTTCGGTGATGGTAGTTCATCTAACCAACAAAATCCTCAACATTTATATAATAATGCTGGCAATTATTTAGTAACTTTAATAGTTATAAATAATTTTGGAT
>LUZL01000221.1 GCA_001603615.1 Bacteroidales bacterium Bact_20
GTAGAAAATACAAAGACTAACCCTTTGCCATTAGCTGTGTTATTTACTGTTGCAAGAGCCTGACCTGCTAATGGAGATGGGCGTTGATCGTTTAATACATTGCCAGCATATGCTGTGAGTTCTGTGTTAGATGCTGCACAATAAAAGTCTGATGACCCATGAGTGCCATCTAAATAAATATTAGCTGTACTTGTCTGATGACCATAATCTGCAGGAATCACTTTAGGTGTGTTTGGAGCAGCAGCTAAAGCATCAAAATGCCAAGCAGCTATGTTACTTTGTGCATTTGCATTGCTAATAAATACAATTGCAAACACTAAGATTGACAAAAATTTAATTGGTTTCATATTTTTAATGTTTTTTACAAATTTAAAAAATTTTTTTAAATAAATTTGTTAATATTGACAATAATTAATAAATTAATAAAAATAAAAAATAGAGTAAATACGAGTTTAACACAATAATAATATTAATACTTAAACATTTTTGTTTATCTATTATCTTTAGTTTTATTCAGCTTAGTATTTTTTAATAATATTTTCAATAAACTAGATTATTAATTTACTACAAAAAATCATTTTTTGTAAAAATATACTTATTTAGTAATTTTGCAAATTATGAAAGAAAAAAATTTTGATAAGATACGCTCTTTTAGAGATAATGAAGTCAATGATTATTTGCATTATATTATAAAAGAAGATTTATTTATTGAAATTTTATCCTATCAGTTTGGCTCTGAAACGGTAAATAATATTCTAGATAGAATATCTCAAATACATTCTATCAGTGAATTACAACATTTATTATTAAAACCACTTTTAGAAAATTTATTAAAACAATCTGTTTCTGAGCTTACATATTCTGGACTTGAGAATATTGACAAAGACAAAACTTATTTATTTATATCTAATCACAGAGATATATTATTAGACTCTTTTGTGCTTAATTACATTTTAATGATTAATGATTATGATACTATAGAGTCGGCTATCGGTAATAATTTATTAGTGAAGCCTTGGATAGAATATTTAGCTAGATTAAATAAATCTTTTATTGTGCAGAGAGATTTAGTAGGTAAAGAATTTTATTATGCGTCTCATAACTTATCTGATTATATAAGAGATACTTTATTAGTAAGGAAACAATCTATGTGGATAGCTCAGCAAGAAGGCAGAAGCAAAGACGGTAATGACTTTACTCAACATTCATTAATACGTATGCTGCTATTATCTGCCGACAAAGGGAAAGAAATTGATTTATTGAATAGTTACCAAATAGTACCAGTTTCATTTTCATATGAATATGATCCTTGTGTAGCATATAAAGTTATTACTAGTTGCCAAAACAAGTTAAAATTTAATTTTAACAAAACTGACAAATTTAGGTTGAATGAAATGAAAGAGGGTTTAATAGATTTTAAAGGTAAAATACATTTTCATATTTCTAAACCATTGAAATTTGATCTTTCATATTCAAATATGAAGGATTTAATTCAATATGTTTGCAAAACTATAGATACTGTTATTCATAAAAACTATGTTATTTATCCTTTTCATTGGTATTGCTATGACAAAGTGCATAAATGTAACAAAAATATTGATAAATATAGAGACAAAGAATTAGAATTTAAAGAATATATTGATTCACAACAAAATAAGATAAAAAAAATTTTAGGAGAAAGCACTCATATAAGCGACTATCTAATAGATAAAATTTATCATTTCTATGCTTCTATAGTGAATAATTATTTAATACATCAGAATTTGTAAAATTTATTTTTTGGAATTATCTATTTGAGTACTATCATTTACTATTAAAAAGATAGTTTCATTATCTTTTTTGAAAAAATATGTTTTTCTAGCATAAATCTCTAATTGCTCTCTATCACTTTTTAATTTTTGTATTTCTAATGAGTCTTCTTTTATTTTTTGTTTGTAAAATTCATTTTGTTCTTTAGCGGTTGCTAACTCTTTTTTAAATTTTCTCAATTTTATTAAATTGTTATTGTCTAAAAAAATGATAAAACCTAAAAAAAATATTAATGATAATATATATTTATACTTGTCTATTTTATTAAGTAAATCTTTCCAAGTCATTAAGCTATTTTTTTTTAACAAATTTACAATTTTTTTCTATAATTACTATTAAAGTGAATAAATGCAAAAAAAAAAATATTTTTTTGAAACTCCATACATTTATTTAGATAGTACTGCAAAAATATAGATTTTCAATTTATTAATAATTATTAATTTTGACACAAATTAATTCAATATATACATTAAATATGCTAGACTATATAAAAGGTGAAATAGTTTTTTTAAACCCATCAAAAGTGGTAATAGAAACTGGATGCATAGGTTATGAAGCTCAGATCACTTTAAATACTTACGAAAAAATAAAAGATTCTAAAAATGCATCACTTTTGATTAGCTTAATATGGAAAGATGATGGTCCTACACTGTATGGTTTCGCTGATGAAGAAGAAAGAGAAGCTTTCAAATTATTGATAAGTGTAAATAGTATAGGGGCTAATACAGCTCGTACATTACTTTCTACACTTACGCCATTAGATTTATATTCAGCCATTCAGAATAAAGATATTAATAAATTGCAAAAAGTAAAAGGTATTGGTGCTAAATCTGCTGAACGTATATTAGTAGAATTAAAAGATAAAATACCAGAAATTCAGTTGAGTGGAGAAACTTTTTCAAATATAGATACTAATTTTTATCATGATTCGTTATTAGCTTTGAGACAATTAGGATATTCTATGAAAGAAGCTGAAACAGCACTTGGTAAAGTATTAAAAAATCACTCTAAAGAGCAATACGACTCTTTAGAAAAACTTATTAAACTAGCATTCAAATATTTATAAACTCGCAAAAAAGTGAAAAAAAATTTCAGATTTGTTTCTCCGTTAATAAATTATTTATTTTTTATTTCTATTATTTTCTTTTTTGTTTTTTATTCTTTTTCACCAAAATATTATTTTGCAAATTCCCCGTTAGAAGAATCATATTATTTTATCGGTCCACCAGATACTTTAGACTCACTTAGATATCCGATATCAGATCAGCAGATTACAGGTCCTCCACCTTTGATATCTTCGCCTTGGGACATTACTCCTAAAAATTTAAAAGATACTGTCATTTATGATCCTTCTACAAACACTTATGAATTTCATCAAAAAATAGGTAATATAGATTTGCGATATCCATACCAAATGACTTTTGATGAATACGACGAATATGATTTTCAAAAAGCTTGGCAAAGGCAATGGCATCAATCTTTGGTACAACAGTCTAGAAGCAAAGGAGTTTTTGATTCTTTATTTAGAATGCATATGAAAGATGATGGTGTTTTTGGCAGTGGATTGATAGACATCAGACCTAGTGGTTCTGCAGAAATTATTTTTGGCTACAAAGGATATCGTAGAGACGATCCAGCACTTACAGTTAAGCAAAGACGCTATGGCAATTTTAATTTTGATGAAAAAATACAATTAAATTTAATAGCTAAAGTCGGTGATAAAGTAAACTTTAATGTACGTTATAATACTGAATCTAATTTCACTTTTGATAATAAAATAAAATTAGAATATGAGGGCAAAGAGGACGAAATCATTAAAAAAATAGAAGCTGGAGATGTAACTCTACCTCTAAATAGTACCTTAATAAGTGGTAGTCAGAGTCTTTTTGGATTAAAGACTCAATTACAGTTTGGTAAAGCAACGGTAACAGCAGTACTATCACAACAAGAGAGTGAAACTAATACTATCACTGTGGCTGGTGGTGCAGAGTTAAAAGAATTTAAAATCAATGCTCTAGATTATGAAGCAAATAAACACTTCTTTATCTCTCAATATTTCTACAATAATTACAATAAATTTCTAGAACGCTTACCAATGGTTTCTAGTCCAGTGAATATAACTAAAATAGAAGTGTGGATAACAAACATAGGCCCTGCTACTCAAGAAAACAGAAATATAATAGCTTTTCAAGATATAGGTGAGTACAATCCTTATAATCAAAATGTATTACCTAATTTCACCCCTGATGCTTATTTGCCTAGTAATAGAACAAATAATTTATTTCAAATTATTAATCCTTCAAATATTAGAAATCTAAATGATGTGAATTCTTATCTATCTTCACGAAACTTTAATATGGGTACAGATTATGAAAAAATAGAAAATGCTCGTAAATTATCTCCTTCAGAATTTACTGTAAATAATCAGCTCGGATTTATTTCTCTCAATATAAGTCTACGTCCTGATCAGGTTTTAGCTGTGGCATATCAGTATACTGTTGTTGGTAGTGATAGTGTTTATCAAGTGGGAGAATTCTCAACTGATGGAATAGATCCTCCTAATTGTTTAGTTGTTAAATTATTAAAACCAGCCTCTGTCAATACTAAATTACCTGTATGGAATCTAATGATGAAAAACGTTTATTCCATCGGTGGATATCAAATTAGTAATGAAGATTTTAGATTAAATATTATTTATAAAAGTGAAAATCTAGGTGTAGGTGCTGGTTATTTGACAGAGTCTAACCTCAAGTATATCCCACTCATTAGAGTGTTAGGTTTTGATAGATTAAATATTAATGGTGATCCTGAACCTGATGGATTATTTGATTTTATAGATAATGCTGCTACTGGTGGTGGAACTATTAATTCAAAAAATGGACGTATTTATTTCCCTGTAGTAGAACCTTTTGGCAAAGATCTGAGAAGCAAATTTGATGATCCTAATTTAGCAAATAAATATTGCTTTGACTCATTATATACCACTACTAAGACTGTAGCTGAGCAGATAGCTAATAAAAATAGATTTACTATTGAAGGCTCATACAAATCTAGCGTAGGCAGCGAGATTAGTCTGAATGCTATTAACATACCTCAAGGGTCTGTGAAAGTAACTGCTGGTGGTCTCCTACTCCAGGAGAATGTTGACTATACGGTAGATTATACTATGGGTCGTGTCAAAATTATCAATCAAGGTATTCTCACTTCTGGTGTGCCAATAAATGTAACTGTAGAGAATAATACATTTTTTAATTTCCAAACTAAAACTTATTTAGGAGCTCATGTAGACTATAAAATTAATAATAATTTTATAGTAGGTGGTACTATCATTCACCTAACTGAGAAACCTTTCAGTACTAAAGTAAATATAGGTTATGAACCAATATCTAATACTATCTGGGGTGGCAATCTATCTTACCAGACTCAGTCTACTTTGATTACCAAAATTATAGATAAATTACCTTTTGTAAGTACTAAAGATCCTTCAAATATAAGTATAGATGCCGAATTCGCAAATCTTATACCTGGGCATAATAAAGCTATTGGTAAAGAAGGGAATGCTTTTATAGATAATTTCGAAGGCAGCATGAGTAGTATAACACTTAAAAATCCTTTCTCTTGGCAGCTAGCATCTATCCCACATGGGCAACCTACATTTTTCCCTGAGGCTGCCGATGATTCTACATTAGCATCAGGTTATAATAGAGCTCTGCTGTCCTGGTACACTATAGACCCTAGTGTATTCTTTAGAAATAATGCTACTACTCCTCCAAATGTAAATAAGGAGATGCTTAGCAATCATTACATGAGAGAAGTGTTAGAGTCTGAGCTCTTTCCTGCTAAAGAATTTCCTAACGGCATAGTACCTAATTTAGCTACATTAGATTTAGCTTATTACCCTACGGAGCGTGGACCATATAATTATGATGTTTCTCCTACATCTGTGTCTGCTGGCATTAATGCTAAAGGGAGACTAGAAGATCCATCCACTCGCTGGGCAGGTATTATGAGAACAATTGAGACACCTAATTTCGAAGAAACTAATGTAGAATATATAGAATTTTGGCTTTTAGACCCATTTATTTATAATCCTAATAGTGCTGGTGGCAAGTTATATATTAACCTGGGTGATATTTCTGAAGATGTATTGTTAGATCATAAAAAAGCATTTGAGAACGGTCTGCCCACGGGTCCAGAAATGATAGGTGTGGATACTACCCAATGGGGCGTAGTACCCAAGTATCAGGCTTTAGTCAATTCTTTTGATGCTAATCTAGATGCTAGAAAATATCAAGATGTCGGCTATGACGGCTTATCAACAGAAAATGAAGCTAGCTTTTTTAATAGTTATATCCAAGCTATCGCATCTATCTATGGTACTGGGTCAGTAGCTTATCAATTAGCTTTAAATGATCCATCTTCTGATAACTATCATTACTTTAGAGGTAGTGATTATGATAATTTAGGTTATAATATTTTGCAACGTTATAAATATTACAAACATCCTGATGGCAATAGCCCTACTCCTGATATGAGTACAGAATCGTATCCTACAAGTGCTACTAATAATCCTAATAGCGAAGATATCAATAGAGATAATACTCTAAATGAATTAGAACGATATTATCAGTATGAGATCAATCTCAGACCTGAAGAAATGGTAATCGGAGAAAATTATATTACAGATATATACACTGCTAGTGTCAAATTACCAAATGGTAATTCTGAAAAAGTGAAATGGTATCAGTTTAAAGTACCAGTGAAAAGGCCTGATAAAGTGGTAGGCAATATCAATGACTACACTTCTATACGTTTCATGCGAATATTTTTAAAAAATTGGAGTGATTCTGTTGTCTTACGCTTCGGTACTTTGGATTTAGCTCGTAGTCAATGGCGTAGATATTCATATTCATTACTACAACCAGGAGAATACCTACCAGGTAATGAACAAAATCTCACTACTTTTGATATTACAAATGTTAATATTGAGGAGAATGGTTCTAGAAAACCTATACCATATGTAATGCCTCCAGGATTAGAGCGTGAAATTAATTATGGAACTACTAATCTACAGAAACAAAATGAACAATCTCTATCTATGAAAGTCTGTCATCTAATTGATGGTGATGCTCGTGGTATCTTCAAAAGTACAGACTATGATTTTAGATATTACAAAAAAATAAAAATGAACGTTCACTCTGAGGAGGTAGATCCACTCAATTATCCGCTTAACGATGGTGATTTAACTCTATTTATTAGATTAGGAACTGATTTTGATAGAAATTATTATGAATTTGAAATACCTCTTCATCCAACTCCTTGGGGTAACTATAGCTCTAATGATGATAGCCGTAGAAAAATATGGGCAGATTCTGTTGAGCTTGCTTTAGATAAATTAGTTCAACTAAAATTAGAACGCAATACTATTCTGCGTAGTGATGATAATGCGAATATTACTCTCTTTACTCCATATTCTAGTCAAGATGAGTATGGTAAATATACTATTGTAGGTAATCCAAATTTAGCAGAAGTAAAAGTCATTTTAATAGGAATACGTAATCCTAAAACAGGCACTTATCCTAATGACGATGGTAGACCTAAATGTGCTGAAGTATGGATAAATGAATTGAGAGTGAATACCTTTGACGAAAAAGGTGGATGGGCTGCTACTGCTCGTGTAAATATGGGATTAGCTAATTTAGGAAATATAATGTTCGCTACTACTATGTCTACTGCTGGTTTTGGCTCTATAGAAAAGAAAGTCTATGAACGACAGCTAGAAAATGTAACTTCTTATGATTTATCTCTAAATCTAGATGTAGGAAAACTTTTACCAGAAAATTTTTATTTACGAATACCTATGCATGTGGACTACTCTGAAATGTTGGCTAATCCTCAGTATAATCCTTTAGACCCAGATGTTTATCTCCGTGATGACTTAGAAACTTATAGTACTGAAAAAGAAGTAGATAGTGTGAAACGTCTCGTGCAGTCTTATACACAACGCAAAGGTATTAATTTTATGAATGTCAAAAAACTAAGACCTCCTACTGCCAAAGGCAATCCTAAAATTTATGACCTTTCTAATTTTGATGTTTCTTTTGCCTTTAACCAAATCTATATTCGTAATCCAGAGATAGAATACAATAAAAAGAAAGAATATACAGGTGCTATTGCGTATAATTACAATACCAATCCCAAAAATTATGTACCTTTTCAAAAAGTTAAATTTCTTAATAATAAATATTTGAAATTAATTGGTAATTTCAATTTTTATCTTTTGCCAAAATCTATTTCATTGTCTACAGATATGTATAGACTATACGAAGAGAATAGATGGAGGAATAAAACTACTAATTTGATAATTATAGAACCTAATTTTATTAAAAACTTCACTTGGAATCGCAATTATTCTATCAAATATGATCTAACAAGAAATCTGCGTTTAGATTATACTGCTAATGCTAATGCACGCATAGATGAGCCACCAGGTAGAATAGATAAACGTGATAGTGATTATAGAGAAAAAAGAGATTCTATCATCAGAAATATTACCAGTTTTGGTAGGATAACCAATTTTAATCAACGAATACAAGGTAACTATACCCTTCCACTCACTTATATTCCTATTTTAGATTGGATAAATGCATCTGTACAATATACTGGTAATTATATGTGGATAGCAGCACCATTATATAAAGACTCTACTGGCAATTATGCTGAATATCCCTATGGTAATAGTTTGCAAAATAGTCGCACATTTTCTTTTAATGTTAATGGTAATTTTAATAGATTATATTCTAAAATTCCTTATTTAAAAAATATTTTAAGTCCACCACCATCCAGACCTAAACGAGATGATGATACTACACAAAAAGGCCCATCTATAGGTAAGCAGATTTTAGATAATTCTTTACGTTTTCTGATGATGATAAAAAATGTTAGTATCAATTATTCTGTTTCTGATGGAAATATGTTGACTGGTTATAGAGGAGCACCACAAGCTTTAGGCATGGAGTTTGAAAATATGACGCCAGGATGGGGTTATGTCTTTGGGTGGCAAGAAGACATTAGAGATAGATTGGTAGCTAATGATTTATTTACTAAGGACACTACTCTAAATATACCATATATTACAAATTATTCAGAAAACTTAAATATGAGAGCTACTCTTGAACCTATTAAATATCTTTCTATAAATATTACTGCTATTAAAAATCAAAGCTGGAGCAATAGAGAATATTTTAGATATAATGGCAGTGAGTTCACATCATATACACCAATTACTACTGGTAACTTTAGCATGTCTATAATAAGTACTAAAACAGCTTTTGCTAGAAATGCTAAAGATTTTTCTAATGAAAATTTCCAAATGCTTTTAGATATTCGTCCAGATATCGCTCTGATGGTTGCTCAAAATAGCCCTGTATGGAATGGCACTTTTGTTACTGATTCTCTCACAGGGATACTCTATCCAGACGGTTATGGACCTACCTCTCAGAATGTTTTGATACCAGCTTTTTTAGCTGCATATACAGGGCACAAACCAGAGAAATATGTTAAATCTATTTTCCCATCTATTCCATTACCAAACTGGAGGATAAGTTATACTGGATTAAATAAAATCAACTTTTTTAAAAAATATTTTAGCTCAGCTACTCTAACACATGGCTATACATCAAACTATACAGTCGGCTCATTTGCTAATAATCCTTTATTTTCTGATCCAGACAATGATGGTTTCACTACTGTGAGAGATGCTCTACACAATTTTTTACCACAATATGAGATTTCTCAAGTTTCTATTTCAGAAAATTTCAATCCTATTCTAGGTATGCAATTAAACTGGATAAATAGTTTAGTAACTACTATAGATTGGAAAAAATCTAGAAATGTAGCTCTAAATACATCAAATGTACAAATAACTGAAATAAATACTAATGAATGGGTCGTAGGACTAGGTTATAGATTTAAAGATTTGAGTTTCGATATTCGTACTGGTGGGCAATCTAGAACTATTAAGAGCGATCTTAATATTAAAGCTGATTTATCTATCAGAGACAATATAACTATTCTCAGACGTATTGTAGAAGAGATAAATCAAGTAAGTGCTGGACAAAGAGTGATTTCTATTAATTTATCAGCAGATTATCAATTTTCTAAAAATATTACATTGAGAGCATTCTTTGATCAAATAATTAATAATCCTCATGTAGCTTCACAATATTTCAATACTTCAACTAATTTCGGCATTAGTATTAGATTTTCTCTAGCAATGTAATGATTATATAGATACGTAATTTATTGATGGCTTTGCAAAACTTATTAATTATTAAACTCTGCCTTTTTATAAAATGATATTTTATAATACTTGAAGTTTTTATATTTTCACTACTTACCTTAGTGATACTAAAACTAAAATACTAAAATGTATATTATAATTGTCCATTCTCTATCAAGGTTACTATGATTTCTATATTACGATCTTTCCCATTTGGATCATATGAATCTTTTAAATCTAAACCAAAAACCTTTGCTATCCCTTGATAGACAGATGTGAGAAAGCCGCCGCGATAATCTTTTATTAAATTATATGAAGTTTTCTGTGTTTCTCTATGAATAAGTTTTATTAATATTTTCCCTTGCGAACGAGTGAGATTCCTTATATCTTTTTCATATTGAGATCGTAATTCTTTTTCTAATCTATCTTTTTCTTTTTCTAATATTTTAGAATTAGTTATTGTATTGAGATATGCATTAATTTCGTTTACTTTATTAGAAATTAATTTAGCATAAGGATAAGCTTTTTTGACATCACGCACGAGTTTAGTATAAGCTATATATTCTTTATTAGACCCTTTAAACTCATAATAATAATATTTAATAGTATCTAAAGCCATATATGGGAGAGTATCTCCCTGATATATAATAGCTCTCATTAATAATTGATTAGAATTATTTTGTGCAGAAAGATTAAAAACTACGAAAAATATTGATATAAAAAATAATTTTTTAGATTTCATGCAACCTGAGATTGATTATTCTCATAATCTTGCAAATGTTGTTCCACAAATTTTTTATTAATAATAATTTTAGATTCATTCAGAGTGGGAGTAGAATACATAAGGTCCATCATTATTTTTTCCATAATAGATCTTAGTCCTCTAGCGCCGAGTTTTAATTCATTAGCTTGTTTTACAATAGCATCCAGAGCATCATCGCTAAACTCTAACTCTATATTATCTATTTCAAATAAAGCTTTATATTGTTTAACAAGTGCATTTTTAGGTTCCGTTAAAATGCGTTTCAATACATCATTATCTAAGGAATCTAATGTAGCTATCACAGGTATACGGCCGATAAATTCAGGTATAAGCCCATATTTTCTTAAATCTACAGGTGCTACATAGTGCAGAATATTTTTATCATTTTCTCTGATGATATTTTGAGAAGTACCAAAGCCGATGGTAGAAGTTTTCACTCTATTAGCAATAATTTTTTCTAAACCATCAAAGGCGCCACCACAAATAAAAAGGATATTAGATGTATTTAGATGGATGAATTCTTGCTCTGGATGTTTGCGTCCACCTTCTGGAGGCACAAATACCACTGAACCTTCTAAAATTTTTAGCAAAGCTTGTTGTACACCTTCTCCCCCCACATCTTTAGTTAAGCTAGGATTATCACTTTTCCTACTAATTTTGTCAATTTCATCTATATATATTATGCCCATTTCTGCTGCTTTCACATCATAATTAGCATTTTGCAAAAGTCTAGTTAGAATAGTTTCTACATCTTCGCCTACATAGCCTGCCTCGGTTAGAGCTGTAGCATCAGCTATAGCAAAAGGAACATCTAATAGCTTTGCAATAGTTTTAGCCAAAAGAGTTTTGCCCGTACCAGTTTCACCAATTAAAAGGATATTAGATTTTTCTAATTCCACATCCTTAATATTGGGGTTTAATATTCTTTTATAATGGTTATAAACAGCAACTGATA
>LUZL01000222.1 GCA_001603615.1 Bacteroidales bacterium Bact_20
AGCGAACAAGAAAAACCTTATGACACTAGTACTTATAAACCTTTTCCTAACAAAGAATTCCCAGAATATGGCAATAGAAAACTATATAATAATGAAAAAGAGCAATTGCTATTAGAACTTTTCCCTAACGTAGCTGAAGATTTTCTTAAAAAAAGAGTTGAAAAAGAATATTTAAAAGAAAGAGAACAAACTTTAAAAGAAATAGAACTAAAAGAACAAAAAAAACGCGAAGCTTTTCAAAAAGAAAAAGAAAAATATGATCAGATGACTCCTGAGGAAAAACAACAAAGATTATTATATGGATTATATAACTACTGGTCTATCCCAATAGGAAATGTAGAAGATGATTCAGATAATTATGAACTAAATTAATAAGGATTATAATTAGTGGTTTCTTCATAGATTTTTTCAACTTTATCAAATTGCTTTGAAATAAACAAAGTTTAATTGATTACTTTTTATTAATTTTGCAATCGCAATATCATTGATATGATTGGTAGAAGAATTTTGAGAATTAAAGTATTACAGCATGTTTATGCATTTCATGTATCTGAAAATAACGATTTACCCACAGCGAGGAACTCATTAATTAAAAATATAGATGACCTTACAAAAATTTTTTTCATAAATATTTATTTTTTCATAAATTTTATAAAGTTTTACAAAGAAAGATTAGAAAAAAATAAAGAAAAATTTTTCCCAACTGAGGATGATCTGAACCCTAGTACAGTTATTATTGACAACTTTTTTATTTATAATTTATTAGAAAATGAGGATTTGAAATATGGGCTTGCTAATTTATCATTAGATTTCCCTTTTGAAAGTGATTTATTTTGGGATGTATACAAAAAAATAAAAGATTGGCATATTTATCAATCCTTTGTTGTAAAAAATAAATATGGTTTAGTAGATTATCAAAAGTTTTATTCCAAATTATTTAAACAATTTATTGCTTTTCATCCATTATTAAAATCTTATCTAGAATCTGGTAATATATTATGGAGTGAAGATCAAAATACTATGGCTCTGATCACTTACATGTGGTTAAAAAACTATGACCCCCTTGACTATGAATCTACTCTACCACCTCAACCATTTAAACCAATCAAAAATATTGGTGATGAAGATGATAAAGAATTTGTAATTACTTTGTTTGATAATACTATTCTAAACAAAAACAAATGGGACGAAGCAATTCAAAAACATACTAAAAACTGGGAATTACAACGTTTAAATCTTTTAGATCGTTATATTATTCATCAGGCTATAACTGAAATAGTTTATTGTCCCACTATACCTCTCAAAACATCTATTGATGAGTATATAGAGATAGCTCTACAATTCTGTACTGAAAAAAGTCATATTTTTATTAATGGACTCTTACAAGCTATCATTGATGATTATAATAAACAAGGTTTAATTCATAAAACTGGTAGAGGATTAGTAGGAAACTAAATTTTTTATGGATAAAAAAAATTCTTTACAAGATATTCTAGCAATTTTTGAAAAATCAAATCCTAATCCTCAAACAGAATTGCAGTATAATGATGATTATCAGCTGACTGTAGCTGTGATATTAAGTGCACAATGTACTGATAAAAGAGTTAATTTAATTTCTAATAATTTTTTTAGAAAATTTCCTAATTTTAAATCTCTCTCATTAGCTACTATAGATGAAATATTTGAACTGATAAAATCCTGCTCATATCCAAATAATAAAGCAAAATATTTGAAATCATTAGCTGATGAAATAATGGATAAATATGCAGGTAAATTACCTCAGACTTATGAAGAGTTAATTACTCTACCAGGCATAGGGCCCAAAACGGCTAAGGTAATTCTGAATGTATTATACGATGCTCCTATGATACCTGTAGATACACACGTTAAACGTGTAGCTACTAGATTAGGCTTCGCTAATGCTAAAGATTCACCATTAAAAATTGAAAAAAATCTTTTAGATATAGCTCCATCACAATATGTTAATCGCATTCATCACTGGTTTATCCTACATGGTAGATATATTTGCACTGCTAAATCTCCTAAATGTATGAATTGTCAAATATCTAAATATTGTGATTATTTTAATAAAAAAATTGTAAATTTGTGAAAATAAAAAAATAATGAAGAAATTTTTATTTACAACTTTTTTTAGTTTTATTACGATTTTAGTTTTTTGTCAGATACCTGCTGGATACTATGATAGTGCAGAAGGTAAATATGGACAAGAGCTTAGAGTAGCTTTGTATAATATTATCAAAACAAATGTAACACCAATAAGTTACAGTGGGTTATGGGATGCATATCCTAGAACAGATAAAAAACCTAATGGGAAAGTATGGGATATTTATAGTGATATTCCTAATGGGACACCTCCATATGAGTTTACATTTTTTACTAATCAATGTGGTAATTATTCCTC
>LUZL01000223.1 GCA_001603615.1 Bacteroidales bacterium Bact_20
GCACTCAATAGTATATCCATATTAGTAAACAAAATTATTACTATATATATTAATAATAAAATATTAGAAATAGTGCTGAGGTTTATATTTCTTTTTTTCAATTGTAAATTAATACCATTATTAGCAATTATAGACCAAGCTAATAATGTAGTGCTAAACAATGTGAGTCCACCCCATTCATGCAAATTAAATGACCACTGTATAGCTGCATATCCACCACCAAAGCTAGCTAATATCCACAAAATTAAAAATTCCCACCATTTAATATTTGTTAATAAATATTTAGCACTAAAAAATAAAACTAAAATATTTAAAATTAATTCCCACCAATATACATGAATAAAAGGATGTAATAGCAATGCTAAAAAAAGTTTGCTACTATTAGGTAATAAATATAAAATAAGTTTATCTGGGAATATTGCTAATAATAAAGAAGATATTATAGATATCAGTAATATAGCATAAATTGTTAATTTTTTCCAAGATAATGAATACATAACTTATAAAAAAAATTAATAATAAAATTTATATGGTTTAAAGCGATAACCCCAGATAAGCATAAGAATAAATCCGAATAACATACCACCAAGATGTGCGAAGTGTGCTATACCGCTATGTGGTTGATAAACGCCTGCGAAAAATTCAAATGCTGCATAAATAAGCACAAGTACTATAGCTCTAACTGGCAAAAGTCCGTAAATAAATACTGGTACATTTGGAAACATTAGTCCAAATGCTAATAAAATACCAAAAACTGCTCCAGATGCTCCCACCATTGGTATATTTATCATCATTTCTAATAATCCATTTAATGAATTAACTGTCATCGGTGCTACTGCACCCCAATTATTTAACAATTCATTTACTTTATTAGGATCATAAATATTAGAGAAATATTTATTTAAAATAAGAAGGAAATCTTGTTGATTTAAAGTCTGAGAATATTGTGCTATAGCCTTTTGAATATTAGTGAATTCAACATAATTAACTCCTAATTGGAATAATGAAGCTCCTAATCCAGTAACAAAATAAAAAATCAAAAATTTCTTTGTTCCCCAAACATTCTCTAGCATATATCCAAACATCCACAGTGCAAACATATTAGAAAATAAATGCATAAAACTACCATGCATAAACATATATGTAATAAACTGATACCATCTGAAATATGGAGATGCTGGATAGTGCAAACCTAACATATTCACTAGAGATATACCTCTATTTGCAAAAACTACTGTAGCTAAATAAAAAATTGTATTTATAATTAGTAAATTTTTGACTGCTGGTGGAAATAAAGAAAAACTCGATGGCCCGAAAAGTCTATTATCATTCATAAGATTGTATTAATTGTAATAAATTATTTGATGACAAAATTATAAAATTATTTTTACCTCCTAAGCCTTTTTTTGGATCTGCTAAGGAAAATAATTCTGATAAAATATTATCTAATGAGTCTATTGTAAAATTACTTAACTGTTTTTTAGCTCCTTGTGTAGCTAATTTAATAAAAAGTTTGTCCATATTAAGAGCTGCACCTGTGTCTGGTAATTCTAATAATTGATAAATGAAATCTTCTATATCTTCTTCTATGATATATCCATGTGCAGGTACTCCAATAGCTTGAAATTGATTGTTAGAAATTTTCTCAAATTTGAAACCTATATTTTCTAGTAATGTCTGTAAGGATAAAAATGTCCCTAAAAATTTAGCCTCTATATTGATAACTATTGGGAATAAAACCTGTTGTGATTCAGAATTTATATTATTTTTATTTTGGGATAATCTTTCAAATATTAATCTTTCTAAAATAGCCTCTATATCACCTATCAAGACACCATCTTTCATCTTGGTTATCAAAATCCTATTTTCTATTATCTGAAATTCTAAGTTATCTACATTAAGGTTCAAATCTTTTTCTATTAAATTGATTTCCTTAAAAAGATCTTTATAGTTTTCATCAATTATATCTCTCTGAAGATTAATTTTTTGTTTAAAAAGTTGAGAAGTATCAGTTAAAGGATTCTGTGGGAATGGATAATTATTTTTAGAGAAATTAAAATCTGACTTTGATGAATTAATAGAAAAAATGTGAGTAGGGATAGCATCGAAATCTAGGTCTGGAGCGAGCCCACTAATGCCAAGAGCTTTTTTAGTTAAACTATTTATACTAGCAGCTATCAGATGCTCATCTTGAAATTTTATTTCTGTTTTGCTAGGATGCACGTTTACATCTAACCTATTAGGAGGCAAGGTGATGAAAAAGACATATGCAGGGAAAGTTTCTTTTTCTATTAATCCTTCGTATGCTTTCATAATCATTTGATGGAAATATGGACTACGAAAATATCTGCCATTAGCATAGAAATATTGATTGCCACGAGTTTTTTTTGCAGCAGTAGGATTAGAGATAAAACCTTTAATTGTGGCAAATGGGAACTCTTCTTCTATATATAAAAGTTTAGAATCATATTGTTTACCCAATACATCTATAATGCGTTGTTTCAGATTTGTAGGAAGTAATTTTATTTTTAATTCATTATTTTCTGTTAAGGAAAAAGAAATATTATGATTTGGTATAGCAACGTGATAGAATTCATCCCATATATTTCTCATCTCCATATTGTCAGATTTTAAAAAATTACGTCTAGCAGGTACTGAAAAAAATAAATCTTTTACTAAAATATTTGTACCTTTAGAGCATGCAGCAGGTTCTATTTTTAAGATTTTGCTATTTTCTACTACAGCGTGAGTGCCTAGCTCACGATCTTCGGGACGAGTAAACATTTCTACTCGCGAAACAGCTGCTATAGATGCTAAAGCTTCTCCACGAAAACCATAAGAATATAAATCATAAATATCATTAATGTCATAAATTTTGGAAGTAGCATGTCTCTCAAAAGCTAAAGATACATCCTCAGGGTATATTCCCTGTCCATCATCTATCACTTGAATAAGTGTTTTCCCCGCATTTTGTATAACAATATCTATTGTTGTTGCTTGAGCATCGATAGCGTTTTCTGTCAATTCTTTTACAACTGAAGCTGGTTTTTGTACTACTTCACCAGCAGCTATCTGATTAATTATTTGCTCTTTTAATATTATAATACCTCTTTTAGACTGATTCATCTGAATATGTCTATAGATTTATGAAAAAATAAACAATAATAGTAATATCAAAATAATTGCTATTGTAATTAACCTAGAAGAAGATTTTTTCTTTTTTTCTAATTGTTTTTTCCATTTGTAATCTAATTCTCTACGTAGTCTCTCTCTCTCATATTCTCTTTTTTCTTCTTCACTCCACTCTGGATTTACCTTATCACTAAATCTCGGCTTATATTCAAATTGCTTTGGTCTAGATGATGGGAATAAAAAACTCATATTTTTTTACAAATATACAAAAAAAATATGATAAAATATTTTTTAAATTGCAATATTTAATGCTAATTTAATTAATTGATAGTAATTTTATAATTATTTTTGTATAAAATTATTAAAAATGAAAAGTATAGGAGTATTAACATCGGGAGGAGATGCCCCAGGTATGAATGCTGCAATAAGGGCAGTGGTACGTACAGCAATATATAACGGTAGAAATGTTTATGGCATTTACGAAGGATATCACGGTCTGATAGAGGATAATATGTTTGAGATGCATGCTAGCGACGTTAGCAATATTATCCAAAGAGGGGGGACTATTCTACGATCAGCTCGTAGTAAAGAATTTTTTGATAAAGAACACCGCCAAATAGCTTATGAAAATTTAAGAAAAAGAGGTATAGATTCGTTAATTTTGATAGGTGGAGATGGTACTTTCAAAGGAGCATGTGAATTTAAAAAAGAATTTCCAGATATACAGGTAATTGGCATTCCTGGGACTATAGACAATGATTTATATGGAACAGATTATACCATTGGCTTCGACACAGCTTGTAATACAGTAGTAGAAGCTGTAGATAAAATCAGAGATACTGCTAGTTCTCATAGTAGGATATTTTTTATAGAAGTTATGGGCAGAGACGCTGGATATATTGCTCTATATACTGGCATTGCTAATGGTGCAGAAGAGATTCTAATACCTGAAACTAAAACTAATTTTAATGATCTTGTAGACAATATCCAAAATAGATGGAGAACTAACAAAAAAAGTTCAATTGTTATTGTAGCAGAAGGCGAAGAACTAGGTGGAGCTGTCAAAGTTTCAGAAATGGTTAAAGAGAAACTGCCAGACTATGAGATTAGATATACTGTTTTAGGCCATATACAGCGAGGAGGTAATCCCACTCTCAGAGATAGACTAAATGCTTCCAGAATGGGTTATAATGCCGTGAAATCTATAATAACCGGAGATGATAAAATCATGATCGGTATTATGAATGAACGCATTGTAAAAATACCTCTTGAGAGAGCCGTTAAAAATTTCAAAGGTGTAGATAAAGATTTAATAGAAATGATGTATATATTAGCTATTTA
>LUZL01000224.1 GCA_001603615.1 Bacteroidales bacterium Bact_20
TATGGTCCTTTTCCTTCAGATTCATTTTTCGGTAACTTAAAATATCATGATTTTGATGCAGTATTAGCTATGTATCACGATCAGGGATTAATTCCTTTCAAATTGTTAGACAATCAAGAAGCTGTTAATTTCACAGCAGGTTTACCAATAGTTAGAACATCACCAGTGCATGGCACAGCCTACGACATAGCTGGTAAAGATAAAGCCAATGAAAGATCTTTGGTACATGCTATTATAATGGGAGCTGAGATTACTTTGAGACGTAGATTTTACGATGAAAATATTCAATCAAAAATAAATAATGATCAGATATCAAGCGATTAGTTTAGCTGAAATTATTCATGCTGAATTTTTATCTAAAACTAATGATATTAATAATATATTTATTAACGAATTAGTTTTTGATACTCGTTTGCCTATAAATAATCCTCAAACTTCTATTTTTTTTGCTTTGCAGGGAATACATGATGGTCATTTATTTATTGATCAAGCATACAATAAAGGTATTAGGAATTTTTGCATTAGTAATAAAATATTTGTTAATAAATATTCTGATGCAAATTTTTTTATTGTAGATGATACATTAAAAGCTTTGCAAACTTGGGCTAAATATCATCGCCAGCAATTTGATATTCCTATTATTGGCATCACAGGATCTAATGGTAAAACTATTGTAAAAGAATGGTTGTCGGCTACACTATCTCATAGATATACGGTCGCTAATAATCCTCGCAGTTATAATAGCCAAATTGGATTGCCTTATTCTGTTTTGCAAATAGAACCAAAACATGAAATTGGTATTTTTGAAGTTGGTATTTCTCAACCTTTAGAAATGGAAAAACTAGCTTCTATTCTACAACCAGATACTGTTATTTTCACTAATATAGGTCCTGCTCATCAGCAGTATTTTAAAGATATTACTGAAAAAATTAATGAAAAATTAAAATTAGCTGCTAATGCTAAAAAAATAATAATTTGTTCCACTTATGACAATGTGATAAAGGCAGCACATAAACTACCAATTGAAATATTTACTTGGGGTAATAAAGAAAAAGATGATATACAGATAATTAATAATGTTAACAACAAATGGATAACTGAGATAGAACTTAAATATAATGAGGAAATATATAAATTTTCTTTACCATTCATTGATGCTGCATCTATAGAAAATGCAATGAATGTGATTAGCTGTTGTTTAGATATAGGTTTATCACAGGATGAGATACAATCATCTATATATAAGTGGGAAACTATTTCAATGAGACTAGAGAGTGTACATGGCATTAGTGGTAATATTATAATTAGTGATTTCTATTCAAACGACATTTTATCTCTTAGTATCTCTTTACAATATATGCATCAAAAATATCCTAATAAAAAGAAAATTGTCTTTTTGTCTGATATTCTAGAAAGTGATGAAAATATAGAAGAATTATATAAAAAAATTGCTGATGAGTTAGAAAAAAATAATGTAAATGAGATATATACCATAGGAGATAATATTAAAGAATTATCTAAATATACTGACAATGTGGAAGGTCATTTCCATACTACAGAGCAATGTATAATGATGGTAGAACCAGATAAATGGAGCGATAGCATAATATTATTAAAAGGTGCTAGGAAATTTGCTTTTGAGAAATTACTTCCTTTTTTAGTAGAGAATAATTCATATGCAGAGTTAAAAGTTTCATTGAATGCTATTCAGCATAACTATCAGTACTTTCGTTCAATAATATCAAAAAATACTGGCATTATTGCTATGGTTAAAGCATTTGCTTATGGTTCAGGAGCTGAAGATATTTCGTCATTTTTAGAACAATTGGGAGTAGACTATTTAGGTGTAGCTTTTTCGCACGAAGGTGTAGCACTCAGAAAAGTAAATATTAATTCACCTATTATGGTTATGAGTCCCCATTTATCTTCATTAGAGATGTGTATTAAATATAACCTAGAGCCAGAGATTTTTAGTTTTAATGCTTTAGAGCAAATGATACAAGTGATAGATGAATATTCATTTTTGACTAAATTACCTTTCCCTATTCATATTAAACTAGATACAGGTATGCATAGGTTGGGATTCATGCCAGAGGATTATGACAAATTATCTAATAGACTACAACAAGTGAAACATCTTTTGAAAGTATCCACGGTTTTTTCGCACTTCTCTGCTTCTGATATGCCAGAGCATGATGATTTCACTAGATTACAGGCTAAAAGACTCTTTGATTTCACTGAGAAATTGGAAAATGATTTGTCTTATAAAATAAAAAAACATATATGCAATACTCACGGTACTATTAGATTTCCTGAATATCATTGTGATTATGTGAGGATAGGTTTGGGATTATATGGTATTACTAGTATTAATGAAATTAATAAAAAACTAATGCCAGCAGTAGAATTGACAACATTTGTTTCTCAGATTAGGGAAATTGACGCAAATGAAACTGTTGGTTATAATAGAAGAGGTTTTTCTGATCACAAAAGAGTGATAGCAACTATCCCTATGGGATATGCTGATGGTATATTTAGAGAAATGGGCAATGGTAATGGATATGTAAAAATCAATAATAAGTACGTACCCATTGTTGGTGATATTTGTATGGATATGATGATGGCAGATGTTACTAATATTTGGCCAAATATTAATGAAGGTGATAAAGTTTTGATATTTGGTGATGATATTTCTATTTTGGACTATGCTAGGACTAATAATACTATTCCTTATCAAGTGATGACCTCTATTTCTCCAAGAGTTAAAAGATCATACATATATTTTTTTTAAAAAAAAGTATCAATATAAGCGTTTAGCTAATAATATGTTTTTAAATTAAGTAATACAGTAAAATTATTACTACTAAGAAAAGCTAAAATTTATTATTCGGTTTATAATTATTATTATTTAAACGTCTAATTAAATAAAGGTATTTGCTATTACTTAAATATTATGAAAGAGCATCTTTATTTTTTTCTGCTTCATTGATTATCTCTTGATATTCCTCTGGAGAAAGGCTAAAGTAAAGATAATTGATAGGATTTACTGGAGTACCTTTATAATGTATTTCATAATGTAGATGTGGACCGACACTGCGTCCAGTGCTACCCATATGTCCTATTATTTGTCCACGTTGTACTTTTTCACCAGGTTTTACAAGTATTTTACTAAGGTGTCCATATAATGTTTTATATCCAAAACCATGATTAATAACTACTACATTACCATAACCACTCATTGACGAATTAGCATAAGGATCTATTACAATCCCATCAGCAGTAGCATATATAGGAGTACCTATTCTCCCTGCTAAATCTAATCCTTGATGAAATCTATAACCTCTAGTGAAAGGATCTATTCTCCAACCGAAGCCAGAACGAATAGATATTCTACGCCTATCTACAGGCATAATAATTGGCATAGCTCTCATCAATAAATCCTTTTGCTCCGATAATGCTAGTAAAGTATCAAAGGAAGAATTGTAAATTTTTGTAATATTTAAAATTTCATAAGATTGTTCATATACTTGCTTTGTCAATGCTGGATACGAAAAAAAGTTATAATTTATATTAAATAATTTATTAGTATCTATGTCATTATTAAAGATAAGAGGATTCATGCCAAAAATATTTCTATAAATATTATTATTTATTTCTGCATACTTATTACATTCTTTTCGTAACTCTTGTAACTTCCTATTTTCTAAAGCTATTTGCCAATAATATTCTTGTATTCGTTTGTCATAGCTCCTAGTTCTAGGACTACCATAAATATTTATAAAACTATAGCTAAAAATTACTGCTAATACTATAGAAATTAATAATAAAATTATTATTTTACCTCTCGTTAGTTTTTTTATTTCTTTATCAGAAATAAATATTAAATCTTCTGGATCAAAAATTACATTATTTTTCGCCATAACTTGCAAAATTAAAAAAATTTTATAAAAATCACAAATTATAAAATGGAAAAATTTATTAACAAATAAATGCATTATAAATTTAATAAAAAGTTAATGAAATTAGATGAGAAAATTTGTATTAAATAAATAAGGGAATAAATAATTAAATAGAAATAGGTAATAATAGGTGTTTTCTTTGAAGAAAACACCTATTATTAAAATTTAAATGTTATAAAACAAAAGTGACATATGATATAAAAATTAATTATATTTGCCAAAATATTTTGTGATATGAAAAAAATCGTTGAACATCCCAGCGAAGTATTTTCCCTCACCAAAGAAGGTACTCGTGAATTCTATGACAACCTATATAATAAAATGATAGCTAATGGCTCCGATGTCGTTGACTATCAAGAGCTCAAAGCTATGTCTACAGCTTTATTGTGTCCAGATTGTAATAGCAGCCATGTAGTCAAAAATGGATTACAAAATGAAGTACAAAATTACCGTTGCAAAGTTTGTGGTAGACAATTCAGAGTTACTACTGGCACCTTTATGTATGGCATTCACAACAAAGACAAAATGCTTGAATACATCAAATGTATGTCTGCAGGTATGAGCTTGAGAGAGTGTGCTAAGGTGGTAGGTATATGTCTCTCTACTAGTTTCTTTTGGAGACATAGAATATTATGTGCTTTGCAATCTTTTGAAGATAATGTTAATTTTTTCGGTATAGTTGAATTAGAAGAGTTACTTATGAATTATTCCGAGAAGGGAAGAAAAAAGAAAAGAGCTAAAATAGAGAAAATAGCAAAAACTACTACAAATAAATTAAAAATCAAAAAGCCAAAGAAAGTAGCAGTATTAGCTGCTACTGATAGGAGTGGTAATATTTTATTCAAAAAATTAGAGGATAATAGATTGAGAGCAAACCACGTAGAGGAATTTCTAAAATCTAGAATCCCAAGCGATGCAGTGATATGTGGTAGTAATAAAAAAGCATTTAAGACAGCTAATGCAGAACATATTAAACATAAAGAAATAACTAACAAAAACAAAATGAAGCGCGGTATATATAGCGTATCTACGGTTAATGAGAAGATCAAGGATTTTGTAGGTTGGATATATCTCAAGTTTCATGGAGTGGCTACGAAGTATTTGACAAATTACATAATGTGGTTTGTAGTGCAGGGCAAGTATCTAGCAGAGGAGGTGATAAGAGATACGGGAAGGATATTGAATTTGGCTGCGTCGGATCGGCGGGCGTGGCAGCGGTACAATGATTTAATGGCAATGACATATTTATTTTATAACATTTAAAATATTTTCCTTTTCACCTCTTCAAAGTTTCGCTTTTAAATAACATCCTCCCCCTAATTTCTCATCTTTTGTCATTTACCATTAAAATGTTTATGCTTAAATTTATATATATTCCTATTTTATTCTTAATTTGTATAAAATTAATTTGATGTCTATATAATCATATTAAACTTTTTATAAAAGATGTAAAATAAATCTATGATACTGATTAATATTATTTTAGATAAAAATAAAAAATTTTTTTATTAAATTTGCATAATTAAATTAAAATGAGTAGAATAATGTCTATTGATTATGGAGCTAAAAGATGTGGTATAGCCGTTACTGATCCTATGAGAATAATAGCATATCCATTGACGACAGTCCATAAAAAGGAATTATTAGATTTTGTTGTTAACTATTGTAAAAATAATGAAGTAGAGACTATAGTAGTAGGTGAAGCTGTGCGTGATGATGGTAATATAGCACCTATAGAAAATGAAATTAGAGGATTTTTAAAAAAATTAGCAACAAATTTAAAAGATATTAAAATAGTTCGTATAGATGAAAGCTACTCATCAAAAAAAGCTGTTAAAGTTATGATAGATGCTGGTACTAAAAAGAAACAACGTCAAAACAAAGAAAATATTGACAAGATTAGTGCAGCTATCATATTACAAGATTATTTAAAAAATATACAACTATGATTTTACCAATATTAGGATATAATCATCCCATTTTAAGAAAAAAAGCTGATATAATAGATAAAGATTATCCAGAATTACTACAATTAATTGAGGATATGAAAGAAACTTTGAAAAAAAGTGAAGGCGTAGGATTAGCAGCACCGCAGGTAAATAGATCTATTAGACTTTTTATTGTTGATGCTAGATATTATGCTAGTAAATATCCTGAAACTAATGACTTTACTAAAACTTTTATAAATCCCGAAATAATTAATTTTTCTGATAATTTGGTGTATATGCCCGAAGGTTGCCTGAGCATTCCTGGAATATACGAAGATGTAGCTCGTCCCGAAATAATTACAATAAAATATTTTGATGAAAACTGGCAAGAACATACAGAAACATATTCTTCTATTCTATCACGTATTATACAGCATGAGTACGATCATTTAGATGGTATTTTATTCACTGACAAGGTGCCAATGATTAGAAAAGTTTTTTTAAAAAAGAAATTAGAAAATATATATAATGGAGATATAAATATAGAATATCCCATGATTTTCGCAAAGAAAAAAATAAAACAAAAATGAATTATGAGAAAACAAGTTTTCATGATTTTATTAATTGCAATTGCAGCTTTAACAAGCCAATGCACTGCAAATAAAAGTAAATTAATAGAAAAAATTAATGAATTAGAAACTGAGATTAATGCTAGCTATCCTAATCCTAATCCATTAAAAATAAAGGAATTGCATGATTTATATTTAGAATATGCTAAAAAATATACTGAGGATACTATATCTCCGCATTTCATATATAAAGCTGCAGAAGTAGCTGTTAATACTCAGCAATATGAAGAAGCTATTAAAAATTTGGATTTTCTAATCAATAATTATCCTAATCATTTGTTAGTACCCTATTCTATTTTTTTTAAAGGTTTTATCTATGAAAATTTCTTAAATGATAAAATTAATGCTGAAAAGCAATATAGAGTTATTATTTCCAATTATAAAGAGCACCCCTTGAGCAAGCAAGCTATTTTTTCAATAGAATCTCTGCAAATGTCTGATAATGAGATAGTTGAAAGATTAGATATAGATTAATATTTTTTTTATTGAATTGAACTTGAGTTTTTTAATGAATTTGTTTTTTGTAGAAAATATTACTAATACTATCAAAATAGAAGGTGATACCTTTAATCATCTCAAGGCTCATCACGTTAATATTAATGATCATATTTTTTTTACTGATGGGAATGGCACTTTAGCTGAGGCTGTAATTTTAGATTTTTATAAACAATACATTATTGCTAATATTATAGAATCTAAATTGATGAATAAACCACTTATCAATTCTACTCTTTTTGCTCCTTTGCTAAAGCAATCTGAGAGATTTGATTGGATGGTAGAAAAAGCTGTAGAGCTTGGTGTTAATCAGATTATCCCCATTATTACTGAGAGGACAATTAAATCATCTATTAAACTCCCTAGATTACAAAATATCATTAAAGCTGCTTGTCTGCAATCTCTCAAATGCTATTTCCCAATTATTTATAATCCTATTTATTTTGATGATGCTATCAAATCTAATGTTAATTCTAAACGAGTGATAGCTTATTGTGGAGATGAAATAATAAAAACAAATCTGTACGATTGTATTAATGAAAATGAAGATGTTTCCATTTTTATAGGACCAGAGGGAGATTTTACTTTTGAAGAAATTAAAAAAGCTACTTCAGCAGGGATAATCCCAGTATCTCTTGGTAATCAACGTCTGAGGAGTGAGACTGCTGCTATTGTTAGTTTAACTATTTTTGCATTAAAAAATAAATTATGAAACGTTTTTTAGTAATTTTTTTTATTATCATTTCTAACATACTTATTGCTCAAAATAAAATGTATAGTGTCAAAATAGCACTGCTAAAATATTCGGGCGGTGGAGATTGGTATGCTAATCCTACTTCGCTCCCCAATCTAGCTATGTTTTGCAATCAAACAATTAATACTAATATAGATCCCAATATACCAGAGGTAGAGCCAGGCTCTCAAGAAATTTTTGATTATCCATTTATTCATATGACAGGACATGGTAATGTGATTTTTTCTGATTTAGAAGCTGCTAACCTTAGAAAATATTTAGAAGCAGGTGGTTTTTTGCATATAGATGATAATTATGGTATGGATCCATTTATTCGTCCGCAAATCAAAAAAATCTTCCCTGATGTTGAACTTATAGAATTACCTCCCTCCCATCCTATTTTTAATCAATATTTTAATTTCCCTAAAGGCTTACCTAAAATTCACGAGCACGATGGCAAAGCACCTCAAGCTTTTGGCATAATACTTAATGGTAGGTTGGTGCTATTATACACTTATGAATGTGATCTCGGCGATGGCTGGGAGAGTGAAGAAGTGCACAATGATCCTTCTGAGGTCAGGCTAAAAGCTCTACAAATGGGAGCTAATATCATTCATTACGCTTTCAATCAATAATATTTAATTATCTATTTCTTTGATTATTCTCCACTCTGCTGGATAGTAATTATTTATTCTACCATCATTCATGATTTTTATCCATCCTAATGCTAGATTGTTATATTTTACTAAATAAATGCCTTCGGCTGCATCTATGGGAAATGATAATTTTTGTAAATACATTTGTGCCTCTGACAAGCTAAGTGCTATGCTCGGGATATCGGATGCTTTATAAATGGATAGAGCAAATTGTGGTGATGGTATTGTTTTGTTTTCTTCTATGTAATTAGTCCCTAAAGATAATATCTTTCCATTAAAGTAAATAAAATCTTTTGTGAACCAATAGTCAATGTTTTTTGTAATCAAATTAATGTTTTTCCCAAATTTTTTTAATGTCAAATCTTCAGTTAGATTAATATTACCGCTATCATTTAGTCTGCTAATTGGAATTAATTTTATTGGATTTAAGTTTTTTTTATTCAAATAATTTAATTGCTTAGATTCACTATTGAAATGATTTTTTCTAAAAATAGCATAATAGAACCCTTCTGATTTAGATAAATGCTGAAAAAATCTATATCCATATTCAGAGGCTACTATTCCCCACTCTGCTGGTATTGGTAATTTTATTTCTTCAAATCCATTATCAATAACCCATTTTGCGATATCTTCATTCTCTTCTGCAGTATAGGAGCATGTGCTATAAATCAAGTATCCATCCATTGGGATAATATCAAAAATATTTTTTAAAATATCTTTTTGCCTTTGTGCACAAAGATTTATATAATTTTCTGAGAAATTATCTTGCCAAGATTCATATTTTCTGAAAAAACCACTTCCCGTGCATGGTGCATCTAGTAAAACAACGTCAAATTGATTTTTTAACGAAAAAAAATCATTAACCTTAGCACTAGACACGATATAATTAGCTTTCCCCCATTTAGCTAGATTATAGTCCAAAACTTTTGCTCTATTGTAGCTAATATCATTTGCCCATAAAATAGAATTGTCTGTCAAAAGTGAATCTACAATGATAGACTTACCTCCAGGAGCTGCTGCTATATCTAGAATTTTTACATTATCTAAAATATTCAGATATTTAAATATATAATCAATAAACATAGAGGCAGGATCCATTACATAGTATGCTCCAGCATAGAATAGAGGATCTTTATAGAAATCTGGTCTAGTATTTAGATAATATGCTTCATCACACCACTGTACTTTTTCTACTATGGGTAAATAATCTGAAAGATTTTCTGATTTTTTGAAAGGATTTATTTTAATAGCTACATTGGGTTTTTCATTAAAAGAATTTATAAACTCTGCAGCATTTATATCACAATATTTCCCAATAGATTTAATAAGTATCGTAGCTATATCAGCGTTTAGCATATTTGTTAAATTAATAATTTATAAAATTAATCAAAAATGCAATATATTTGTAAAAAATCTAAAAAATGAAAAAATTACTTTTACTTATTTCTATTGTTATCATTATTTCATCTTTTATATCTTGTAGCAATGCTAAATGTATCTTTTGTAGTGATGAGTATCAAGGTCAATTCATTGATAGTATAAAATTAGCTAATACTCAATATTACTATTCAGCATATTTACCTACTACTCATAAATTTAAGAAATTGCCCACATTTATTTTCTTTGATCCTCATGCTCATCCTGAAATTGCTATGAAAAAATATCAAAATATTGCAGATAGTTTAGGAGTTGCATTAGTAGGTTATAGTTTATCATCTAATGAAACACCAGCTAATTTTTCATTGTCATATTTCAAGAGTTTTATTAGAGATATTAATCGGAAATTACCTATTGACACAGCTAAATTATATTTCTTTGGATTCTCAGGAGGTAGTAGAATAGCTACGATGATGCAAGATCAATATCATGTAGCTAAAGGTATCATCCTATCTGGAGCTTCTGCTTATAATCAAGCATTTTATACTAATAGTGAAGTGCCTATAATTCATATTGTCGGATTATATGATTTTAATTTTACAGAAATATTCCCCATTTACACACAAAATATGAATTCTGATAATATGGGATTTATATTTTTCAATGGTAAACATGACTGGCCTCCACAGAATATTGCTAAATTATCAATGATTATGTTATTAAATAAAAATAAAAAAAATAATAAAACTAAAAATATTGCAATAGCTAATTATATAGATTCTATTCCAAAATACCTTCTCTACCCCACTCTATCTAGTTTGCAAAATTTTAATATTGTAGTTCCAGATGATTTAATTACTCAGTCGCAAAGTATATTCTCTAATAAAACCATGCCTTTTTTATCAGATATTACTAGAATAGAATGGTCTAAACAGCAAGATATTATTCAATATTTCCAAAAGGCTGATGATAAAGCTCTAACCACAATGATAGATTCACTCAGATCTATTAAGCTTAATTCTAATGCTTTAGAGGATGAAATGCATTATGCACTATCACAACGTCTATTAGCATATATCGGTATCGTTTCTTATTCATTTACAGTTAATCTATTTCAACAAAACAGCCCCACATTACCAATAATTTTAAAAATATATGAATATATAGAGCCGAATAATAAAGATATGCTCTATTTCCAAGTGAAATGGTACCAAAAAAATAATGACACTAGCAAAGTTAATTATTATATGAAAAAGGGTAATGCTCTCTATCCAGATTTCGAAAAATTGATAAATTTTAAAAACTAAAAAGAATTATTTTATAGGAAAATTGATAAAAAATTTTTAAATTTGTAAAACATATTTTCATAAATTAATTATGGATCGCAGAAGCTTTCTAAAGCAAAGTTTGATGGCAGGAGTAGGCGGTTTTATATTAACTAAACTTCCTTTTTTAGATAAATTAGAAGCTAAAAATACAATAAATAATATTATGCAAAATGAAGAACAATTAGCCCAATATTGGGAAAATATAAATGATACTACCGTTAGATGTCTGCTATGCCCTAACTACTGTGTGATACAGGAAGGACAAGTAGGCATATGCAAAGATCGCAAAAATATAGATGGCAAATTATATAGCTTATCATACGGCAGGATAGTAGCTATCAATATAGATCCAATAGAAAAAAAACCATTATATCATTTTTTGCCAATGTCTACTATACTTTCTTTTGGCACTGCTGGTTGTAATTTTTCCTGCAAAAATTGTCAAAATTGGGACATAGCACAAGCATCTCCATTATCTGTACCATCTTATAATTACACACCAGCACAGTTAATAAAAGCTGCCTTAGCTCAAAATATCCGTTCTATAGCTTTTACTTATAATGAGCCAACTGTTTTTTATGAATTTATGTACGAAACTGCACTTTTAGCAAAAAATAATGGTATTAAAACTGTTTTAGTGAGCAATGGATACATAAATCCTCAACCTTTAGCTGATATGCTGCCATATCTAGATGCTGCTAATATAGATTTGAAATCATTTGACGATAATATTTATATCAAATTAAATGGTGGTAAACTGCAACCCGTTTTGAATACTTTGAAAACCTTAAAAGATAATGGCATTTGGTTAGAAATCACTAATTTGATAGTACCTACTTACACTGACGACTTGAATATGATAGAAAATATGGTTAAATGGTTGATAGATAACGGCTTCGCTGATGTGCCATTACATTTTTCTAGATTTTTCCCTGCATATAAACTGTCAAATCTACCACCTACCCCTTTAGAAACTATTATGGCTGCAGCCAAAATAGCTCGTGATAATGGGATAAAATATGTTTACACTGGCAATGTTTTAGATGAAAAAAATAATAGTACTTTTTGTCCTCAATGTGGATCTTTACTAATAAAACGTCAAGGCTATCATACATCTATCATCGGCATTGATAAAGAAGGGAAATGCACTAAATGTGGTTATACTATTGCTGGCGTCTGGTCATAAATAAATTTTATTAAAATATTATTTTATCTATTTTTGTCTCAAAATTTGTAGATGAAAAAATTTTTATTTTTTAGTTTATTAATAATAAGCATTTTAGGATTTTCACAAAATTCAGTATTTAACAAAAATTTTGATAATCACAATTTTTTTAATAGCAGCGATATAGATAGCACTAGAAATATGATAACTCCCTATTTCAGTGGACTAGCAAGCATAAATAATTATGAACTCTTAATAGGTGCTAACTTTAAAAAAAGTTTTAAAAATAAAAATACAAATTTCAAAATATGGACAAAACCTGAGTTTTTATTTTTTTCTTTATATGATTATCTAAACTTTTATGATTCTATTGCTCGCTTTCCAGGTGGAGAAAAAATTTATAATGAACATTACTCGTGGAATGCACCTATAGAACTAACTATGACTGTAAAAAATCATTATACTTTGTCAATCGGTTATAGCAAATTTCACTGGGGAGATGGATATAGAGGATTGAATCTGTCATACTCTAGTGCCAATTATCCTTATTTGCTTCAGCGATTTACAATCAAAGGATTAGATTTTTCATGGGCTATGATGAGATGGACTAATCCATTAACAAAGCCAAACTATGATAAATATTCCATATTTCATAGTTTTTCATTTAATATTGGAAAAAAATGGCGATTTGCATTTTTCGAAAATCTTATTTATCCAGCTAGAGATAGTACTCACAATAATTTTGAATATGTTTATCTATTGCCACAAATTTTTTATAGATATGTAGATTATTCACTTGGCTCACCTTATAATTTATTATTTGGTGGTAATTTTAATTGGCATGCAGCTAAAAACTTCCAAATTTACGGACAAGCTATTTTAGATGATTTTATATTTAATGAATTTCAAAAAGATATAAAGCATAGATTGCATCCTGATGATACAACCATCGTTTATGGTAATTGGATGAATAAATATGCTGTGCAAATAGGTATGAAATGGAGAACTAAAAATGACAGATTACGTACTAGGTTAGAATTCAATGCTGCTCGCCCATACACGTATAGTCACAAAAATCCTATTCAAAATTTTTCGAATAATGGACAACCTGTGGCTCATCCTTTTGGTGCTAATTTTTATGAAGTCCTTGCCGAGGCTGCTTTTATAAAAAATAATTTCTATATATACTTTTTAAGTTTTTATAAACAAATCGGCTATGATACTATTGGTACACATTTTGGACAAAATATCTTCTCGCCTACTTTCGATGCTTATATGGGCAACAACATTCCTGTAAATCCTTTTTATAATGTTATAGGGCAGGGACATCTAGATAAATTGCTATCTATTCAGATTAATTTCATGTATAAAATCAAAATTAGTTATTTATATTACATTTATGCAGGTGTAGGATATGAATCTAGATACAACTTCAATACAGACTTTTTTGATTTTATTCCTTTTTTTAAA
>LUZL01000225.1 GCA_001603615.1 Bacteroidales bacterium Bact_20
AGCCACTAATACCTTTAAATTTCCTTATTGTTTTAAAAGCTTCTCTTCTACCAGTTAATATTTTATGAGGATAAGATTGATGCCCTACATCCCAGATAATTTTGTCTTTTGGACTATTAAAGACGTAATGTAAAGCAATAGTAAGTTCTACCACACCTAGATTAGCTCCTACATGCCCTGGAGTATTACACATTACTTCTATTATATATTCTCTGATTTCCTTAGCTATAGCTTTTAGCTCTTCTTGTGAGCATTTCTTTAAATCTTCAGGTCCATTTATTTTACTTAAATGTGGATACTCTGCCATTATTTTTAATTTATACAAAATTATTTATAATTTTTTAATTTGTAATGTATAATGATAAATATTGCTATGCTTTTTAAATATTGCATTATGCCTAGAAAAAACATAAAAAATTAATTTTTTCTATAATTGTATAGGAATTAAATTTTTTATATCTTTTTTTATGTATTTTTGCTAAAAATAAATTTTATTATGGTTAGATCAGAATTAATAAATCCAAAGAGCATAGTAGTAGTAGGAGCATCTAATAATATTCAGAAACCAGGAGGCAAAATTCTAAAAAATATATTAGATCACAACTATAAAGGACAATTATATGTTGTCAATCCAGGTTCAGATTTTGTACAAGGTATTAAATCTTATCAAAATGTAGATGAATTGCCAGATAAAATAGATTTAGCTATTTTAGCAATTGCTTCGCATTTATGCCCTGATGCTGTAGATACATTAACTAGTAAAAAGGGAGTAAAAGCTTTTATTATAATTTCAGCTGGTTTTGGAGAAGAGAGCAAAGAGGGTGCAATGTTAGAAAAAAGAATAGTAGATACAATAAACTCTGTAGGAGGAAGCCTTATAGGTCCTAATTGTACTGGAGTATTTAACACTAATTATGCAGGTATTTTTACAACACCTATACCTAAACCAGAAATACATGGTTGTGATTTTATCACAGCTAGTGGTGCTACAGGTGTTTTTATAGTAGATCTTTGCATTACAAGAGGATTACCTTTTTCTAGTATTTACTCTGTAGGCAATAGTGCACAACTAGGTGTAGAAGATATTTTAGAATATATGGATGAGACCTTTGATTCACAAATTAGCTCAAAGGTTAAATTATTATACATGGAGAATGTAAAAAAACCACAAAAACTCTTAAAACATGCACAGTCTTTAATCTCCAAAGGATGTAAAATAGCTGCTATAAAAGCTGGTTATTCTGAGGCTGGTTCAAGAGCTGCTGCTTCACATACTGGTGCTATGATAACCCCTGATGTAGGTGTAGATGCTTTATTTAAAAAAGCAGGCATTGTACGTTGCTACGGTAGAGATGATTTAGTAACAGTAGCTTCAATATTTATGCATAAAGAATTGGAAGGGAAACGTTTAGCAATTATTACTCATGCTGGTGGTCCTGCCGTAATGCTAACAGATGCATTATCTCATAGCGATTTAGAGATACCACCATTAAAAGGAGAAAAAGCTCAAGAGCTTCTCTCTTACCTATACCCAGGTTCATCTGTAAATAATCCAATTGATTTTTTGGCTACTGGTAATGCTGAGCAACTAGGGATAATATTAGATTATTGTGAACATGAATTCAATAATATTGATGGTATGGTTGTAATATTTGGCTCTCCAGGATTATTTCCTATTTTTGATGTTTATAATGTATTGCACGAAAAAATGAAAACTTGTAAAAAGCCCATATATCCAATTCTCCCTTGTGAAATAGAGGTAGCAGAAGAGGTAAAAGATTTTATAGCAAAAGGACATGTAAGATTTCCTGATGAAGTACTATTTGCTAGAGGATTAATTTCTGTTTACAATACACCTAAACCACAAATTAATTTTGAATTACCAGAAATTGATAAAACTGCTATTAGAGAGATTATTAATAATAGTAATAATGGATTTTTGCCTCCTGAAAAGGTTTCTAAACTACTGGATGCAGCAGGAATACCTAGAGCTAAAGAAATAGTAGTAAGTAATTATAAAGAAATTGATGAAGCTCTCAAAGAAATAGCATTTCCACTCGTTATGAAAGTGGTAGGACCTGTCCATAAAACTGATATCGGCGGTGTAGTACTTAATGTAAATAGTAAAGAAAAACTTTTAAGTGAATTTGAGAGATTAATCAAAATACCAGATTCTAAAGGTGTTCTTTTACAACCAATGCTTAGTGGGATAGAATTATTTATAGGAAGCAAAAAAGAAGGTGATTTTGGACATATAGTGACTGCAGGGCTTGGAGGTATTTTCGTTGAAGTTCTAAAAGATATACAAACTGCCTTAGCACCTGTTAGCTTTGATGAAGCTTTGAAAATGATAAAAAATCTAAAAAGTTATAAACTTATAAAAGGAGTAAGAGGTAGTACAGGTGTAGATGAGGCAGTTTTCGCCAATATTATACAACGTGTTAGTGCTCTGATGTATGTAGCTCAAGAAATTACAGAAATGGATATAAATCCATTGTTAGGTAATGGATCTAGTATAGTAGCAGTAGATGCTAGAATAAATGTGCAAAAATAGAAATATTTGTAATTTTTCTATAAAGTAGGGAAAATATAAATAAAAATACATTATTATTTTAAACTGAGTTTTTTACTATAAAAATTTTAAATTTTGCATATTTAGCAAAACAAAATTATTCTATGACTATATTATACTTTTAGATAGTACATAATGGGAACTTTATAAATGAAATAATTAAAATTATAATTTCTTTACAATTATAATTTTAAAATAATTTTTTTATCCTTCCATAGATTATTTTTTTGCTTTTCTTTAATACAATAAATCATGTATTCTTTCGTTTGTAATTATTAAATTTAAAAAA
>LUZL01000226.1 GCA_001603615.1 Bacteroidales bacterium Bact_20
TAAAACCTCTATCTACTGAGGGGCAAGGATTATCGCCAGAAATAAAACCTTATAGTAATTTTCAAGTTACCATTCCTTATGGAGTTGGGTTCAGATATAGGCCTAATAGGCAATGGGCTTATGGTTTTGTTATTAGTCCAAGATTTACTTTTACTGATTACATAGATGACTGTAGTACAGTATATTTTGATAATAATATTATAAGAGAGCAAAAGGGAGATATTGCAGCATATTTTGCAGATCCATCTAGAGGGGAAATCCCTGGACAAACTCTTACTGGTGAACAACGTGGTGACCCTGAAGATAAGGATAGTTATATTTTTGCATATTTTACAATTAATTATGCTCTAAGTAATTCTAATGTCAAAAGATCAAATTTACCTAAATTTTATTGAGAGTTAATTGCAAACTTTGATTATGGATGATAAATGTCAATAGTTTATTATCATATTCTTTTATTAATTTTGCAAAAAATTAATAAAACTAATGGAAAATTTTGATGATGTTAAAAAAGTAGTAATCTTAGGATCAGGTCCTGCTGGTCTAACAGCAGCTTTATATGCTGCTAGAGCTGATAATAATCCAATCGTTTATGAAGGTCTTGTGAGTGGTGGTCAGCTAACGACTGCAACAGTTATAGAAAATTACCCTGGCTTTCCCGAAGGAATTCATGGTACTGAATTAATGCAAAAATTTAGAGAACAAGCTGCTAAATTTGGTGCAGAACTATTGTTTTCTACCATTGATAAAGTAGATTTTTCTAAACATCCATTTACTCTTTGGGATGATAAAAATAATGAAATAAAAGCCCTTTCAGTTATAATAGCTACAGGTGCCTCCCCAAAGATGCTTGGGATACCATCTGAAAAAGAATATTTCGGTCAAGGAGTCTCTACCTGTGCTACATGTGATGGATATTTTTATAAAGGTAAGGTCGTAGCTGTAATAGGTGGCGGAGATACTGCTGCTATGGAAGCAATTTATTTATCTAATTTAGCTTCTAAAGTTTACATCATACATCGTAGAGATGAGCTCAGAGCTTGCTCTTGCTCTCAAAAGAAAATTTTTAATTCTCCTAATATAGAAGTAATATGGGATAGTGTCGTCGATGAAATTATCGGTGAATCTAAAGGTTTTGCTAAATACGTAACTGCTATCAAATTAAAAAATGTCAAAACAAACACATATAACACTATCAATGTAGATGGAGTCTTTATCGCTATAGGTCATCATCCTAATACTGAGTTATTTGTAAATCAATTAGAGTTGACAGAAGAAAATTACATAAAAACTTTTCATGGCACTACCCAAACAAGTGTAGAAGGAGTTTTCGCATGTGGTGATGTCCAAGACCCTGTATATAAACAAGCCGTTATCGCTGCTGGTTCTGGTGCTATGGCTGCTCTTGATGCTCAAAATTTTTTAGAAAAATTATAAGATATACTTTTTTTTTAAAAATTTAATATACCAAGAGTTCTAAAAATTAAAATAATACCTAATATTACTATAATTACTCCTATCGTTCTATTTACATACATCATATATCGCGGTCTCAAAAAATCTTTAAATTTATGTGCTAATAAACTTTTAATAACATCCATTGAAAATACAGTTAATAATATTCCCAAGAAAAAGAAAACATTATATAAAATAAATTGATCTTTAGGTGCTGATTGCGAAACTATACCTGCAATACTAATCCAAAATATTAAAACAAATGGGTTAGCGATATTTAATAAAAAACCTTTAAAATATAATTTAGTATATTCGTTTTGGCTTTTTATATCTTTGATTTTTGGATTTCTTTGCTTTAAAATATCTGGTCTAGAAAAAACCATTACTAATCCATAAATTATTAAAATTATACTAGCTATTATACCTAAAATATCAGCTAATAATTTATTAATAGCAGATATACCCATTAGTGAAATGATAATAAGTAATGCATCACTACTAGAGACACCTATGGAAGTAACAATAGCTTTTTTAAAACCTTTTTCTAATGCTGTTTGAATCACTAAAAAAAATGCTGGACCGAAGCTAAATGCTAAAACTAAACCCACAGGTATGCCTTTTAAAAAAGCATCTATAATCATAATTTTATTAATTTTGTAGTCTATAAAAAGTTTGCAAATTTATTAATTTCTTTCAAAATAACATATATCTGATAAAAGAAATATTTATATTTCTTAATGATAAATTCAAAAATATTTACTCAGATACAATAATATTATTCATTAAATATCAAATATTTATTTTATTATTTGAATTTGATTTGAGAACAAAAATTTTTTTATTACGAAAAATATTTATTTATTTTGCATAAAAAATATATAGAAGTGGAACCAATTATTATAGCTCTTTTAGTCTTATCGCTTTTGGCAGCATTATTTGCAGCTATTATTTATTTTGTAGATAAGCAATTTCATGTAGAGGAAGATCCTAGGATAGAAATAATAGCAGAGAAACTACCAGGTGCTAACTGTGGTGGATGTGGATATGCAGGTTGTAGGAATTTCGCAGAAGCTATTGTAAAAAATAATTCATTAGATAATCTATTTTGTGCACCAGGTGGTAATAA